>NZ_JBVVPC010000034.1:30000-87167 GCF_055807355.1 Bradyrhizobium sp. Ken01 | reverse complement strand
CCAAGGCACGCGATGCGCGCACCGCCTACGCCAATGCAACTTGACAACAGAGATAGTCGCTCACCCGCCTCGCCGCTACGCGGCGAGCCACCCTCTCCCACAAGGGGAGAGGGAAAAACTCAAAAACACGTCGTCCGTTCGGCCGCGATGTAACCCAACAACAGGCCCGCACCGAACAGCAGCACGAGGCCAGCGGCGGCGAATTCGATGCCGCGCATGAACAGTGCGCCATTGCCGTCGCGTCCGGCGCTCAGGCGGGCGGCGATGTCCTTGGCGGAGACGGCGACCACCGCGATGGCCGCGACCGTGATCGCTGTGCCGAGCCCCATCAGCAGGGTCGCGGCGATGCCGGCCCAGAACAGGCCTTGGGCCAGCGCGAACACCAGCACCAGGATCGCGCCCGAACAGGGGCGGATGCCGACGGTCAGGATGGCGGCTAAGCCGCGCCCCCAGCCACCGGGGCCGGCGAGCTCGCTCGGCGTGGGGCCGTGGGAATGGCCGCAATGCTCGTCATGGACGTGGTCATGCCCGTGATCGTGATGGGCGTGATTATGGTGATCGTGGTCATGATGGTCATGCACATCATGATGGTGGTGATGGTCGTGATCACCGTGATGCGGCACACCCGCGATCGCGGGCGCCGGCTGAACCGCCTGCAGCGCACGGATGAAGGTGCGGCCCTTGACCCAGACCAGGCGCAGGCCTAACAGCGCGATCAGCGCGTAGCTTGCGATCTCGATCGCGCCTTCCGCCTTGCACATGGTCTTGGCGGTCGCATTCAGCACCCAGGCCGAGATGCCGACGATCAGGATCGCCACCAGCGACTGCATCAGCGCGGAGGCAAACGACAGCACGATGCCGCGCCGGGCGGTCTCGCGATTGGCGACGAGATAGGAGGCGATCACCGCTTTGCCGTGGCCCGGGCCTGCCGCGTGGAAGATGCCGTAGGCAAAGGAGATGAAGAGCAGCGTCCACACCGCCGAGCCGTCGGACTTCGCGGCGCGGATCGTCGCAGACATCTGGCGATAGAATTCCGACTGTTTTGCCAAGAGCCAGCCGATGAGGCCACTGGCCTCAGGCTCAGCCGCCGGCGCGGATCTTGGGGCGCCGAAAGGGTTCTGCGCGAGGAGATCGTGGAGTGCGGCGTCGGCCGCGGCCACGACGAAAAGAACGCCGGCGCAGACGGCGAGCCCGCGCGCCAATGGCGTGAGTTGCGGCTTCAAGGGCAATCCACCGTGATCTTGTTGGCGAACATCATGCCGAAATTGGTGTTCTCGCCGTTCATGAAGGTCTGCTCGTTGAGCTTCTGGGCACTGGCGGTGCCGTCGCTCGGCCGGTCAAGTTTCATCTGGCAGCCGGCGGGCGCGCCGACCAGCTTGACCGGGTTGTCCTTGGCCATCTGGAAGTCGATGAAGAAGGAGCGGTCGAACACTTCGAGCATCAATTGCTTGGGCTTGACCGGGTTCTTCAGCGGCAGCGTGAAGTGCAGGGTCAGCACGGTATCCTTGTAGTCGAGGAAGTAGTCGACCGGCTCCTGGAATCGCTCCTTCTTGCCGTCGGCTCGCGCGAAGGTGAAGTAGGCATATTCCTTCAGCGACTCGACGTTGGTCTGCGCCAGCGGCCCCAGCTCCTCGCGCGTATAGGCGCCCTTGGCCCTGCTCTCGAGCCCCTGCACCGCATAGGCCGAGAACATGTCGTCAAACGTCCAGGCGTGGCGCACGCCGGTGATGCTGCCGTCCGCGGCATAGAGCAGCTCGCTGGTCGCGGTGATCCAGACATGCGGATGCGCCTGCGCCGCGCCCGAGGTGAGCGACAGGGCGACAGCGAGCAGCAGCCCCAACAGGGCCCGCGTGCCCATCAGGCCGCCTTCGGGGCGTCGAGCAGGCCGCGACGGCGCAAGAGCGCGTCCGGCTCCGGTGGCCGGCCGCGGAAGGCCTCGTAGGCGGCTTCCGGATCGACCGATCCGCCGCTCGAGTAGATGTCGTCGTGCAGGCGTTTTGCGACGGCGGGATCGAAGATGTCGCCGGCTTCCTCGAATGCACCAAAGGCGTCGGCGTCCATCACCTCCGACCACATGTAGCTGTAATAGCCGGCCGCATAATGATCGCCGGTGAAGATGTGACCGAATTGCGTGGGACGATGACGCAGCGAGATCTCCTCGGGCATGCCGATCTTCTCCAGCTCGCGTCTCTCGAAGGCGCGGACATCCTGCGCGGCGGAGGCCGGCTGGGTGTGGAATTCGAGATCGATCAGCGCCGAGGAGACGAACTCGACGGTGGCGAAACCCTGGTTGAATTTTCGCGCGGCCAGGAATCGTTGCAGCAGATCGTCCGGCAGCGGCTCGCCAGTCTGGTAGTGGCGGGCGAACTGCTGCAGCACCTCCGGCCGCTCCTGCCAGTGCTCGTAGAGCTGTGAGGGCAATTCGACGAAGTCGGTGAACACGGAGGTGCCCGACAGCGACGGATAGGTCACGTTGGAGAGCATGCCGTGCAGGCCGTGGCCGAACTCGTGGAACAGGGTGCGGGCATCGTCGGGCGACAGCAGCGAGGGTTCCCCGTCCGCGCCCTTGGAGAAGTTGCAGATGTTGAGGATTAGCGGCGCGACCTCGCCGTCGAGCTTCTGCTGGTCGCGCAGCGAGGTCATCCAGGCGCCGGAGCGCTTCGACGGCCGGGCGAAGTAGTCGCCATAGAACAGCGCCTTGTGCTTGCCGTCCCGCCCCTTCATCTCCCAGACCCGGACGTCCGGATGCCAGACGGGCACGTCCTTGCGCTCGGCGAAGGTGACGCCGAACAGGCGCGTGGCGCAATCGAAGGCGGCGGCGATCATGTGGTCGAGCGCTAGATACGGCTTGATCGCGGCGTCGTCGAAATTGGCGCGCTGAAGGCGCAGCTTTTCGGCATAGAAGCGCCAGTCCCAGGGGGCGAGCTTGAAATTGCCGCCCTCCTCGGTGATCAGCGCCTGCATGTCGTCGCGATCCGCGAGCGCTCGCGCCCGCGCGGGCGTCCAGACCCGCTCCAGAAGGCCGCGCACCGCTTCCGGCGTCTTGGCCATGGAATCCTCGAGCCGGTAGGCCGCGAAGGTCGGATAACCCAGGAGATTGGCGCTCTCCTCGCGCAGCTTCAGGACCTCGACGATGGTCGCGTTGTTGTCGTTGGCATTGCCGTTGTCGCCCCGCGCGGTGAAGGCCTTGTAGGCCTTCTCGCGCAGGTCACGCCGGGCCGAGCTTTTCAGGAACTGTTCGACCGAGGAGCGCGACAGGGTGAGGATGGCCTTGCCGGCCATGCCGCGTTCTTCTGCCGCAGCCTTGGCGCTGGCGACAAAACTCTCCGGCAGGCCCTGGCGGTCGGCCTCGCCGAGCTCCATGAACCATTCCTGCTCGTCGCCGAGCAGATGATGGCTGAAGCTGGTGCCGAGCTGGGCGAGCCGCTCGTTGATCTCCGCCATCCGCGCCTTGGCCTCTTCGGAGAGGCCGGCGCCGGAGCGGTGAAAGCGAGTGTAGGTGCGCTCGAGCAGGCGGAGCTGCTCCGGTGTCAGACCGAGATTGGCGCGGTTCTCGTGCAGCTGAGCGATGCGGCCAAACAGCACGGCGTTCATCATGATCGGATTCCAGTGCCGCGCCATCCGCAAGGAAACCTCCTTGTCGATCTCCAGGATGGCTGGGTTGGAGTGCGCCGAGACGAGGTCGTAGAAGACCGATGCGACCTTGCTGAGCAGCTTGCCCGAGCGCTCCAGCGCCGTGATGGTGTTGGCGAAGTCGGCGGCGGTCGGGTCGTTGGTGATCGCTGCGATCTCGGCGGAGTGGTCGGCGAAGGCCTGCTCGAAGGCCGGAAGGAAGTGCTCCGGCTTGATCTCGTCGAAGGGCGGGGTCGCAAATGGCGTCACCCACGCCTTCAGCAGCGGGTTGGTCTCGGAGTCCGTAGTTTGGCGGGGTTCTGACATTACAAGTCCCGATTTGTGGCTCGATTGTTGCGGCCAGCTATAGCACGCGATGGGGCTTTTTTGGGCCATTTGCCCTTGCTCCCGGCTGCCTTTTCGGGGAGATTGCGGCCCTCCAAGCCTAGGACCCCTGAGCTCATGAACGCGACCTCCTCGTCTTCCCGTCGGATCGTCTGGCCGAGCGTCATCACCGTCATCAGCGCCGCCATCCTGATCGGCGCCGAGGTGTTCGGCGCGGCGTTTGCTGGCGGCTGGGCGCTCGCGATCCTGTTCGGGCTGGGCGAGCAGGGCACGCACATCCTTCAGGCCGCGCTGTTTGCACTCGGCGTGTTCGTGATGACTGCCTTCATCCGCGCCGCTCAGCGCGTGGAGCCGTTCACGAAGCGCGGCTGAAGCGCGTAGGCGTGCGAGAGACACGCGCGCAGAAAACTTAACGCGCGTTCATCTTCCGCGTCGCTCGCGCAACACTGCGCAAGCAGATGTTAGGCAATTCTGTTCGCAGGCTAAAAAATCTCTTGCGAAGCAGAGTCAAAACACTTATGTGCGGATTGCCCAATTTCGCACGTGCCTGTGGTCGTGTGTCAGTCGGTAGGTATCCGGACAAGAGGCCGGACAGCCGCCAAGGGGTGAAGAAGCCGAGGGGCTCTTCGGAAGTGCGGAAGTCGGAAGGCTCATAGCCGGAAGACGAAAGCAAACCCGGAGCGTCCAGCATCTCTCTCAAAGAGATGCCTTGTCGAAGGTGACTTTGCTCTTTGCAACCGTGACTGGCAGCCGGAGGCGAACCGGCGCACCCCGCTCTCAACGGGGGACGCGACTTAAAGCAACGACGGATCGGGCTTTTTTGGTCTCTACCGGCAGTCCAACGCCGGCGCGGGCTACTGAAAAGGCTTGTCCTTCATTGCCAGGTGTGCGGGCGGGAACATTCCCAACCAATCCACGGCAGCACAGTCTGATGTGAGTCTTTGGCTCGTCGCGCCTCCATCGCGCGATCTGGCCGGAGCGCTCTTATCCGACGTCATTTTTTGAACGGATCCCCGTCGCTGGGCCGTTTGGGAGAGTGCTATGACCGACCGTATCCAGGAATTCCTGCGCAACCGCCGCAGCGAGGGCCTCGACACCGAGCCTTGCCTCGTCGTCGACCTCGAAGTCGTGCGCGACAATTACCAGACCTTTGCCAAGGCGCTGCCAGACAGCCGCGTGTTCTATGCCGTCAAGGCGAACCCGGCGCCGGAAGTGCTGGCTTTGCTCGCCTCCATGGGCTCCTGCTTCGACACCGCGACGGTCGCCGAGATCGAGATGGCGCTGGCCGCCGGTGCGACGCCCGACCGCATCTCCTTCGGCAACACGATCAAGAAGGAGCGCGACATCGCGCGCGCCTTCGCGCTCGGCATTCGGCTGTTCGCGGTCGATTGCGCCGCCGAAGTCGAGAAGGTCGCTCGTGCCGCGCCCGGCGCAAAGGTGTTCTGCCGCATCCTCTATGACTGCGCCGGTGCCGAATGGCCGCTGTCGCGCAAGTTCGGCTGCGATCCGGAGATGGCCGTCGACGTGCTCGACGTTGCCAAGCGTCTGGGCCTGGAGCCGTGCGGCATCTCCTTCCATGTCGGGTCGCAGCAGCGCAAGGTGAAGGCGTGGGACCGTGCGCTGGCGATGGCCTCGCAGGTGTTCCGCGACTGCGCCGAGCGCGGCATCAACCTGACCATGGTCAATATGGGCGGCGGTTTCCCGACCAAGTACCTGAAGGACGTGCCGCCGGTGGTGACCTACGGGCGCTCGATCTTCCGCGCGCTGCGCAAGCACTTCGGCAACCAGATTCCGGAGACCATCATCGAGCCGGGCCGCGGCATGGTGGGCAACGCCGGCATCATCGAGTCCGAGGTCGTGCTCATCTCGAAGAAGAGCGACGAGGACGAGGTGCGCTGGGTCTATCTGGACATCGGCAAGTTCGGCGGTCTCGCCGAGACCATGGACGAGTCGATCCGTTACGCCATCCGCACCCCGCATGACGGCGCGGACATGACGCCGTGCGTGCTCGCTGGGCCAACCTGCGACAGCGCCGACGTGCTGTACGAGAAGAACCCGTATCCGCTTCCGGTGACGCTCGAGATCGGCGACAAGCTGCTGATCGAAGGCACCGGGGCCTATACGTCGACCTACTCGGCGGTGGCGTTCAACGGCATCCCGCCGCTGAAGACCTACCACATCTGATCCGCCTCTCGTCCGAGGCCTGACGAACCCGGGAGCCGGCTTGCCGGCTCCCGGCCTGACATTTCGATTTCTGACGACGCCTTGGACCGGCGTGCTTTGCGCACGTCCGTTTCAAGCGGGGACTGACGCGCCATGACTGCTCTTCGGAAGACACAGGTTGCCCCCACCTCGGAAGCCGCTCCGTTCGCGATCCGCAGCGAGCGTGCTGGCGACGTTGCGATGCGTGAAGCGCTGCTCGATGCGTCCTTTGGCGAGAACCGCCATGGCCGCACCTGTCAGCGCCTGCGTGACGGACGCGCACCCGCTGCCGGCCTTGCGCTGGCCGCGATGCGCGAGGGGAAGCTCGTGGGAACCGTGCGGCTGTGGCACGTCAGCGCCGGAGGCAGGCCCGCTCTGGTCCTCGGACCGCTGGCGGTGGACCCTGCCTGCCGCGAGCTCGGGATCGGCGCCGCGCTGATGCAACAAGCGCTGGCTGCCGCCCGGGCGCGCGGGCATGCCGCCGTGATCCTGCTCGGCGATGCCCCTTATTACGCCCGCTTCGGCTTCTCGCCTGAGAAGACCGGCGAGCTGTCGCTGCCCGGCCCGTTCGAGCGCGACCGCCTGCTGGCGATCGAATTCACGGCCGGTGCGCTGGATGGCGCCGCGGGGATGATCGTCCCGACTGGCGCGACCCTGCCCAAACGGAGGGTAGTTCGCGGCCTCGAGGCGCGCGCGGCGTAAGGGATCGCCATGATGGCGGCGACCGAGCCGCGCTAAGCGGCAACGCCCGGCTGGGCCTACGTTAAGCTCTATTCCTTTGGGGTTGCGCAGGCCGGCAAATTGCCCGTAAACCCCACGAAATTCCCCTTCAGTCGAGGCCCACGACCATGTCCCGTCGCCTGATCTCCACCGGCTCTCCGCTTGAGAAGACCGTCGGCTACAGCCGCGCCGTGATCGACGGCGAGTTCGCCTTCGTCGCGGGAACCACGGGCTATGACTACACCACGATGACGATGCCGGCCGATGTCACGAGCCAGTCACGCAACTGCTTCAAGACCATCCAAGCCGCCCTGCAGGAGGGCGGATTCGAGATGGCCGATATCGTCCGTGCAACCTATTACGTCACCGACGCCAGCTATATCGATGCCCATTTCGCCGTCTGCGGCGAGGTTCTCGGTGACATCAGGCCGGCCGCGACCTTGCTGGTCGTCAGCGGCCTCGCCAAGCCCGAGATGAAGGTCGAGATCGAAGTCACTGCCAAGCGCCGCAGCGCCTGAGCCATCCTCACCATTTGTTCGTCAGCACGTTCCGGAGAAACCATCCCATGAGCCCCGCCTCGCAGATCTACGCGAAGATCACTGGTCCCATCGTCATGGTCGGCTTCGGCTCCATCGGGAAAGGCACGTTGCCGCTGATCGAGCGGCATCTCGATTACGACAAGTCGCGCGTTACCGTGATCGATCCGAAGGACGAGGGGCGCAAGGCCCATTGCGAGAAGCAGAATGTGCGCTTCATCCAGAAGGGCGTGACCAAGGACAATTATCGGGAGTTGCTGACCCCGCTGCTCACCGAAGGCGGCGGCCAGGGCTTTTGCGTCAATCTCTCGGTCGACACCGGCTCAACCGACATCATGGAGCTCTGCAACGAGCTCGGCGCTCTCTATATCGACACCGTTAACGAGCCCTGGCTCGGCTTCTATTTCGACTCCACGAAGGGCCCGGAGGCGCGCTCCAACTACGCCCTTCGCGAAGCGACGCTGGCTGCCAAGAAGGCGCGCCCTGCGGGCTCGACGACCGCCGTCTCCTGCTGTGGCGCCAATCCCGGCATGGTCTCCTTTTTCGTCAAGCAGGCGCTGCTCAACGTCGCCGCCGATCTGAAGCTCAATGCCCCCAAGCCGAAGACCAAAGCCGAATGGGCCGACTTGATGCGACAGGCCGGCATCAAGGGCATCCATATCGCCGAACGCGATACCCAGCGCTCCAAGAAGCCGAAAGAGCCCGATGTCTTCGTCAACACCTGGTCGGTGGAAGGTTTCCTCTCGGAAGGCGTGCAGCCATCAGAACTCGGCTGGGGCACCCACGAAAAATGGATGCCCGAGAATGCGCGCACCCACGAATCCGGGTGCGGCGCCGCCATCTATCTGATGCAGCCCGGCGCCAATACCCGCGTGCGCACCTGGTGCCCGACCCGCGGCGCGCAGTATGGCTTCCTGGTCACCCACAATGAGTCGATCTCGATCGCCGATTACTTCACGGTGCGCGATGCATCGGGCACGGCGGTCTACCGGCCGACCTGCCACTATGCCTATCATCCGGCTGATGATGCCGTGCTGTCGCTGCACGAAATGTTCGGCCGCGCCGCGAAGATGCAGGAGAAGCACCACATCCTCGACGAGAACGAAATCGTCGACGGCATCGACGAACTCGGCGTTCTGCTGTTCGGCCACGACAACAATGCCTATTGGTACGGCTCGCAGCTCTCCATCGAAGAGACCCGCAGGCTCGCGCCCTACCAGAACGCCACCGGCCTGCAAGTGACCTCCGCCGTGCTCGGCGGCATGGTGTGGGCGCTGGAAAACCCGAAGGAAGGCATCGTCGAAGCCGACGAGATGGATTTCGATCGTCTGCTGGAAATTCAGCTGCCCTATCTCGGGCCGGTGAAGGGTTTTTATACCGACTGGACGCCGCTCACCGACCGTCCCGGACTGTTTCCGGAAGATATCGATACGAGCGACCCGTGGCAGTTCCGGAATGTACTGGTGCGGTGAGAGCCGTCACCCAACTCTCCGCTCGTCGTTCCGGGGCGCGCCACTTGGCGCGAGCCCGGAATCCATCAGGCGACAGAATCCGCTGACAAATGGATTCCGGGCTCGCGCTACGCGCGCCCCGGAATGACAGGGGGCCTACTTCCTCTCGATCGGAGGCGCGATCTTCTCGGCCGGCGCCGGCGGCAATGCTGGTTTGGCCGCGCCTGCAGCCCCTTGCGTCTGCGGCTCGGGTCGCGCCGGCTCCGGGGCGGGCGTGGTCGGCCGGTCGCCGCCGGGCTTGGCTTCCGCGGGCTTGTTCTGGTCGTCGGACGGCGTGCCTTGAAGGGGTTGCGTCGCCTGGGCGGTCTGCATCCGGGTCTCGGCGCGGATTTGCGCCAGCGACATGCCTGACACCACGACGCCGGCTGCGAACAGCGAGCAGGCCACCATCAGGTCGAGCTTCAGTCTGCGCTTGTCATATTGGCCGGGCATGTCGATCACCGCCTTTGTCTGCGGGATCAACGAAATCGCCGGTCCGCGGTTCCCTGCCCGTGGTGGCCGGAACTCGACGGCTGCGCGCCCCATTGCCACGCTCAATCCGTGGTGCTGACTTCCCAGGTGGCGTGGCGGACGCCGGGCAGGTGCTGGAGATCGGTCGCCACCGCATTCAGCTCGTTCGGATCGACGGCGCTCGCGACCAGCTTTGCCACGATCTCGATCAAATCATCCCCGGTTTCGACCATGTCGATATCGGCCACCAGATATTTTGCGCCCTCGAGCTTCTCGACGAGCCGGTCACGCATGTCGGGCAAGGCGTCCGGTGCGACCGCGAGTTTGAAGTAATAGGTCGCCTCGGAGGTCTTCTCGTTCAGCGGAATGCGGTTGATGGCGTTGACCAGCGGCCGCAGCATGGTGTTCCCGGCAATCACGAACACCGTCAGCGCCGCGGCCTGCGCGACCATGTCGGCGCCGGCGCAGGAGCCGACCGCAGCCGAAGCCCAAAGCGTCGCCGCGGTATTGAGCCCGCGCACGTCCATGCCCTGCTTCATGATGACGCCGGCGCCGAGGAAGCCGATGCCCGAGACGACGTAGGAGATCACCCGCACCGCGCCGTCAGCGCCGGTCAGGTGCATGGCGAGATCGACGAAGGCGGCGGCGCCGACCGCGACCAGCACATTGGTACGCAGGCCCGCGGTGCGCTGGCGATACTGCCGCTCGGCACCGATCAGCGTGCCCAGCACGAAAGCCGTGAACAGGCTGACCAGCGTGTCCGCAAAGTCAGCGATCTGGAAGGTTGTCAGAAACCGCATGGCCCCATCTACGGCCGGAACGATGACAGATCAAAGCTCCAGCAGCCCGCCGTCCCCATTTTCGTCGGCGAACGCCAGCAGCGTCCCCTTGGCGTTCCAGGCGAGCGCGGCCACCGGCGGCGTGCCATTGCGGCGGACAAGGATTTCCGCACCATCCTCCAACCGCACCATCAGCACGGTGCCGTCGCTATAGCCGGCGGCGAAGATATCGTTCCTGGGATGGCAGGCGACGACCGACACGCGCGCCTGGAGCGGCGCAAGCATCGCGGGCTCCTTGCCCATCGGGCCGTCCTTGCTGGCGAACGGCCATATGATGACGGTGTCGGCGCCCGAAGTCGCGAGTCCCTTGCCGCCCGCACTCCACGACATCGAGCGGACGCGGCCGGGATAGCCGGTCATGCGCATGTGCCTGTTGTCGGCAAGCCGCCAGCCGTGCAGCGCCGATTCGTGCATCGTGGTGACCAGGAATTTGTTGTCCGGGCTGAAAGTGACGCCGAGATGCGAGCCGGCCCAGGGCAGGAATTCGGCCGATCCCGCCATGTTGGGAAACCACAGCGTGGCGCCGTTGTAATGGGCGATAGCGAGACGCTGGCCCTTCGGCGCAAAGGCGAGGCCGCCGACGGTCGAGGGCACCTCGAGCGACTTCTCCTCGCTCTTGCCGCTCTTGAAGAATGCGGTCTTGCCGGCTGACCAGGCGTAGGCACCGTCCGGATGCAGCGCCACCGCATCGATCCAGCGTCGCTTCGGGTCGGTTGCAAGCAGCGTCACTTCGCCCTTGGCGTCGAGCGACACGACTTTTCCATCGTCGCCGCCCATCACGAGGCGCTTGCCGTTGGAGGCGGCCGAGAGAATGCCGCCGCTGTGCACGGTGACCTTGCTGATCTCGCCCTGGCCATCCACGAACGCGACATTCTCCTCGCCGCCGACGAAGGCGGCGCGGCTGCCGAGGAAATGCACGGAGGTCACGACCATCCCGAGCGCGAGCGGCTTGACGCGCTCCGTGACGGAGACGATCGAGGCGGAATCGGGGGCCGGTGTAAACTCTTTCATCACGAGACGATGCAGCTCTCAAAACCCTGGCGAATGAGATCTTGCGGCAATTCGCGGCCGATGAAGACGAGGCGGCTCTCGCGTGGCTCGCCGTCCTTCCACTTCCGCTGGTGGTTGCCCTCCAGCATCATATGCACCCCTTGGAAGACGTAGCGGTCGTCGTCGTCGTGGAAAGCGAGGATGCCCTTGGAGCGCAGGATCTTGCCGCCCTCCACCTGCACCAGATTCTGGAGCCATGGCATGAACACGTTCGGATCGAGCGGCTTGTCGGTTTTGAGCGACAGCGATTGCATGTCCTCGTCGTGATAGTGCTTCAGGCCGTGGCCGTGATCATGATCGTGATGATGGTCGTGGCCGTGGTGATGATGATCATGGTCGTGATCATCGGCATTCAGGAAGTCCGGCTCGATGTCGAGGATGCGATCGAGGTCGAAGGCGCCGCGGTCGAGCACGTCGGCCAAAGCCACCGAGCAGCGCTCGGTGCGGTGCAGCTTCGCATAGGGGTTGATGGCGCGGATGCGGGCCTCGACCTCGGCAAGCTCACCCTTGGTGACGAGATCGGTCTTGTTCAGCACGATGACGTCGGCAAAGGCGATCTGGTTCTTGGCCTCGGGCGCGTCCTTGAGCCGGTCGGACAGCCACTTGGCGTCCGCAACCGTGACCACCGCGTCGAGGCGTGCGTTCTTCTGCACGTCCTCGTCGACGAAAAAAGTCTGGGCGACGGGGGCCGGATCGGCAAGGCCGGTGGTCTCGACGATGATGGCGTCGAACTTGCCCTTGCGCTTCATCAGGCCTTCCATGATGCGCACGAGATCGCCGCGCACGGTGCAGCAGATGCAGCCGTTGTTCATCTCGAACACTTCCTCATCGGCGCCGATGATGAGGTCGTTGTCGATGCCGATCTCGCCGAATTCGTTGACGATGACGGCGTATTTCTTGCCGTGGTTTTCCGACAGGATGCGGTTCAACAGCGTGGTTTTGCCGGCACCGAGATAGCCGGTCAGGACGGTCACGGGAATTTTTGGGGCGGTCGCTTCAGACATAACAACTCCGGACTTCGGGCTTTTCGCGCGACGCGAGGCGGGGTGGCCCCTGCCCTAGTGGTCAAGCGCGCTGGTCAGGGCCTTTATATTGTGCCTGACCATATCAATGTAAGTGGGTGCAGGCCCCTTTTCGCCGGTCAAACCGTCCGAAATCAGGGTCCCGCCGACTTTTGAGCCGGTCTCCGCCGCGATCCGCCGGATCAGCCGGTCGTCGCTGATATTTTCCAGGAACACGGCCGGGATTTTTTGGGCCTTGATCTGGCCGATGATGGTGGCGATGTCCCGCGCGCTGGGCTCGGTTTCCGTGGAAACGCCCAAGGGAGCGATGAACTGGAGGCCGTATTCAGCGGCGAAATAGCCGAAGGCATCATGGGTCGAGATCACCTTGCGCCGCTCTTGCGGGATCTTGGCCACGGCCTCGCGGACCTCGCGGTCGAGCGTTTCCAGCTTTTCCAGATAGGCCTTGGCCTGGGCGCGGAAGAACTCCGCATCGTCGGGGTCGGCCGCGGCCAGCGCATCGGCGATGTCGGTGACGTAGATTTTGGCGTTGGGGACGGACTGCCAGCCATGTGGGTCTGCGGCAGAGCCGAGCTTGAGCGGCGCGATGCCGGCGCTCGCGGTGACCACCTGCGCCTTGGATCCAGAGGACTGCACGAGGCGCGGCAGCCAGCCCTCCAGACCAAGTCCGTTCACAACGACCAGCTTTGCGTCCGCGATCCGCTTCGCATCGCTTGGCGCCGGCGTGTAGACGTGGACGTCGCTGTCGGCGCCGACCAGCGTCGTCAGATTGATCCGGTCGCCGCCGACATTGCGGACGAAATCGGCGAGGATCGAAAAGCTCGCGACGACCTTCAGCTGCTCCGCGGCGTGCAGCGGGGAGGCGATCAGCAAGAGCACACAAAGCAGGATGCGCCGCATCGCCGTCACGCTTCCAGATGCCGGCCGGGAAACAGCTGCAGGACGATACCGCCGACGCGGCCGAAAAGGACGGAGACGGTGTAAAGCGCGCTCGCGACCAGGATGATCGCAGGGCCCGACGGCACACGGGTCTGGAACGACAGCACGAGACCTGCATAGCCGGAGACGGCGGCAGCGACGACCGCGATGCAGATCATGACGGTGAGATCGCGCGACCAGAACCGCGCGATGCCGGCCGGCAGGATCATCAGGCCGACCGCGAGCAGCGTGCCGAGCGCCTGAAAGCCGTTGACGAGGTTGATCACGACCAGCGCGAGGAAAGCGAGATGCGCAGGCCCGCCAGCCCGGCTCACGGTGCGCAAGAACAAGGGATCGACGCTTTCGATCACCAAGGGGCGATAGATCACCGCGAGCACCAGCAGCGTCACCGTGGCGTTGAGGGCGACGACCAGCAGCGTCTGGTCGTCCATCGCGAGAATATTGCCGAACAGCACGTGCAGCAGGTCGATGTTGGTGCCCTTGATCGAGACGATGGTCACGCCCAGCGCCAGCGATGCCAGATAGAAGGTCGCGAGCGAGGCATCCTCCTTCAACCCGGTCGAGCGCGCGACGAGGCCTGCGAGGATCGCGACGGCAAAACCTGCGATCAGGCCTCCGGCCGTCATCGCGAACAGATTGAGACCGGAGAGCAGGAAACCGACAGCGGCGCCGGGGAGGATTGCATGTGCCATGGCGTCGCCGACGAGGCTCATCCGCCGCAACATCAGGAACACCCCGATCGGCGCACCCGCGAGCGACAGCGCGGTCACGGCCGCGAGCGCACGTCGCATGAACTCGAATTCGGTGAACGGGCCGATCAGCGCGTCATAGAGCATCGGATATCAAGCCGCCCGTGAACGGGCATCATCGGCCGAGCATGCCGCCGCGCTGTCGTCGAAGGCTTCGCACATCCGCATCGCGACCAGCAGGTTTTCCGGCGTCAGCACGTCCGCCGTCGGCCCCCACGCCACAGGGCCGCGCGCCAGCACCAGCGTCTCGCTGAAATGGGTGCGCACCATCTCCATGTCGTGGAGTGCGGCCAGCACGGTGCGGCCCTCTTCGTGCCAGTGCTTCACCAGCGCCAGCAGATCGGCCGTGGTCTTGCTGTCGATGGCGTTGAAGGGCTCGTCCAGCACGATCAGCCGCGCGTCCTGGAGCAGCACGCGCGCGAACAGCACGCGCTGCATCTGGCCGCCCGAAAGTGTGCCGATCGGGCGGTTTTCGAAACCGTTGAGCCCAACGGAAGCGATCGCGCGGAGGATCTTTTCGCGCGCCGCCTTGCCGATGCCGCCGAACAGGCCGGTCCCACGCCACAGCCCGGTGGCAACGAAGTCCAGCACCGAGATCGGGAAGCTGCGGTCGATCTCCGCGCTCTGCGGCAGATAGGCGATATCGCGGCTGTCGAGCCCGCCGAGATGGATGCTGCCGTCGAGCGGCCTGAGGATGCCGACGATGCCGCGCAGCAGCGTCGACTTGCCGGCGCCGTTCGGGCCGATCACGGCCAGCAACGCACCCGGCGCGACCTCACCATTGAGATGGTGCACGGCCGGATGACGGTCATAGCCGAGCGTGACGTTGTGGAAATGCAGCGCCGCCATGGTCACCTCATCGCCAGGAAGACCACGCCCCAGAGCACGGCGCAGACCGCGAGCGCGGCCGCGAGGCGGGCGGCCATCGTCATGCGCAGGATCGACCAGTGCGCCGCCTGAGCCGGATGCGGAGAGGCCGCATCGTGGACGTGGGCGTGGGTGTTAAGCGCGTGGGTGTGATCGTGTCCGTGCGAATGCCCGTGATCATGGGAATGGCCATGAGCATGATCGTGATGATGGGCTGGGGACGCGGCGGGAACCATGCCGAAACGTTATATTATAACATTACTCCTGTCCACGCCGGGCTCAGGGCTTGCCGATCACCATGGCGATGGCGGCGGCGACGAACGGGAACGGCAGCGAGACCGCGCAGCGGAACCAGACGAAACGGGCCGGCATGAACGGAATTTCCCACAAAATCACCCGTTGGAAGGCAAACAGCGCCCAGGCAACGACATAGGCAACCACCTGCGGCACCCCACCGCCTGATTTCAGCGCCACCGTACCGATGGAGAAGCCGATCACCGGGCCGCCGGGCGTCGCGGCTCCGGCGACCACGGCAGTCGCGACCCCGAGCCAGCCGCTGTCCGGGCCGAGCCAGCCGCTGATCACCTCCTGCGGGATGATGGCGGCGATGTAGCCGGAGCCGATCACCCCCAGCGCAATCCGCGGCACGATGTTGATGAAGTCCATCGAGCCTTCGCGCAGCGAGGCCTTGAACACCGGTGGGCCGCGGCGAAAGGCGATCAGGCCGACGCCGAACACAGAGCCCCACAACAGCATGTCGATCAGAAGCGCGGCGCTCACGTCTCGTCGTCCTTGATGGCCGGCTTCGGATAAAGCCGGACATAGACGAAGCGGCCGAGCGCGCCTGCGAGCACCGGCAACGGCAGCGAGATGACGATGCGCCACAGCGTGAAGTCGGTACCCATGATCGGGATTTCCCAGGCCACTGCCCGGCCATAGCCGATCAGGGTCCAGCTCACGACCATGGCGATGGTGGCACCGAAATCGGCGCCGACCGCGAGCAGCGCACTCGCCACCGGATAGGCGGTGAAGGGACCGCCGGGCAGGATCGCGCCGAAGGCGGTGCCGATCAGAAGGCCTTTCAGGCCCGATTTCGGCCCGAGCGCGCGCGAGACTTTCTCGTGCGGCAGGATCTCGGAGATGAACGCACCAAGCAAACAGCCGGCCAGCACGCGCGGCAGGATGCCGCCGAACAGCGAGAGATCGTGGGTCAGGATTTCGAGAACACCGTCGGTGCCGTCACGCCGCCAGACCAAACCCGCGCTCACCGCCACCAGCGCCGCGATGATGATGGTCGACCAGCCGATCGGCTTGCGCACGCGACCCGGCCGCGGCTCGGAGTCCGCGTCCTCGGCGGGCGCCGGGTCTTTCGGGGAGGGTTCTGACAACGGGCGCGTTCGGCTCGAGGGTGATGCCCGTCCTGATTAAGGGCGCCGCAGATGCGATGCAAACAGTACGATGACGGGAGCGATGCGCACGTCGCGCAGGGCCATGCGGGCGAAGTGCGAATTCCGCACAGCAAAAAGGCGGCCGCACGTGCGACCGCCTTTCGCTATTCCGATGAGGCTTAACTCAGGCCTTGTCGAACAGGGATTCGACGTATTCCCAGTTCACGAGGTTCTCGACGAACGCCTTGAGATAATCCGGACGACGGTTGCGGTAGTCGATGTAGTAGGAGTGCTCCCAGACGTCGCAGCCGAGGATCGGGGTGGCGCCGTGCACCAGCGGATTCTCGCCGTTCGGGGTCTTGGCGATCTCGAGCTTGCCGTTCTTGACCTGGAGCCAGCACCAGCCGGAGCCGAACTGGCCGACACCGGCCGCCTGGAAGTCCGTCTTGAACTTCTCGAAGCCGCCGAGGTCCTCGTTGATCTTCTTTTCGAGCTTGCCCGGCAGCTTGGTGCCGCCGCCATTGGGCTTCATCCAGCTCCAGAAATGGATGTGGTTGTAGTGCTGGCCGGCATTGTTGAACACGGCGGGGTTCTTGCCGAACGAGCCCTTGACGATCTCCTCAAGGGACTTGCCTTCCCATTCGGTGCCCTTGAGCGCATTGTTGCCGTTGGTGACATAGGCCTGATGATGCTTGTCGTGGTGGAATTCGAGCGTTTCCTTCGACATGAATTGCCCGAGGGCGTCATAGGCGTAGGGGAGTGGGGGCAGCGTAAAGGTCATGGGTGTTGTCCGCGACTGATGGGGGAACGAGACTTAACGGTCACCCCTTATAGAAGGTTCCGTAGCCGTTAAATACCGCGAATTTTCCAAAAGGCATGGTGCGGCGGCTTGGCCGGATTGCATAAAATCGTCGCAAGGATGTCGGCGTTTCAACCGGGGCTGTAAAATCTCATTGCCTTTGAGGTGCTTATGGCAGAACGAAACGCACCCATTGCGCGGAGCTGCGAAAGAGAGAGCGATGAGCATCGAGATCGACATTTTGAACGGCGACGCCTCTTGGCGGATGGCGCAGCCGCTGCATCAGGCGGTCTTCGGACCAGATGTCGTCGGGAAGCAGCCCTGGGCTCACGTCAAATGGGCCAATGCCGACCTGCGCGTGCTGATCGAGACGCCCGAGGATGGTCTCGTGTGCCACGTCGGCATCTACTTCCGTACCGTCACCTGGAACGGGCAGAAGGTTCACATCGGCGGCATCGGCGGCGTCTGCACGCGGGAGGACCGGCGCGGCCGCGGCTATGCGACCATGGCGATCGACGCCGCGGTGCATACCATGCATGCCAACGAGGCGGTCCGCTTCGCGCTGCTGTTCTGCGAGCCGCACAATGTCGCGTTCTACCAGGCCCGCAGCTGGCTCCCCTTCAAGGGCGAGGTCTATTGCGAGCAGCCGGAGGGGCGGATCCGCTTCACCCACATGGCGCCCTATGTCTGCAACATCGTCAGCGCGCCGACGCTGGGCACGATCGACCTCTGCGGCCTGCCCTGGTGAGCCCTGCGTGAAGGGAGGCTGGTGCCGGCGTTGCACGCCATATAATATGTCGAGCATCATCCAATATTCCGCGCGGTGACCCATGACGATCGACGCCTCCCTGGACGCCGTGCCGCCGCCTGCCCCGGTCGCCTCCCCGATCGCCAGCTTGCTGACGGCACCGATCCTGCCGACGCTGCTGCGGCTCGCGATCCCCAACATGATCGCGATGGTCGGCAGCACGCTGGTTGCGATCGCGGAGACCTCCTATATCGGCCGGCTCGGCACCATCCCGCTCGCGGCGATCGCGCTGGTGTTTCCGTTCGCCATGCTGACGCAGATGATGAGCGCGGGCGCGATGGGCGGCGGCGTCTCGTCCGCGATCAGCCGCGCGCTCGGCGCAGGCGACCGGAGCCGTGCGGCGACGCTGGCGTTGCATGCCGCCATCATCGGCCTCTGCGGCGGGCTTTTCTTCACGGTGACGATGCTCGTCTTCGGCCGCTCGTTCTTCACGCTGCTGGGCGGGCGCGAGCGCGTGCTCGAGGAAGCCAGCGGCTATTCGCAAATGCTGTTCTCCGGCGCGGTCGCGATCTGGCTCGTCAACACGCTGGCATCGGTTATCCGCGGCACCGGCGACATGCGTCTGCCCTCGATGGCGCTGATCGGGACGAGCGCGCTCCAGATCGCGCTCGGCGGCACGCTGGGGCTCGGCCTGTTCGGCGCGCCGCAATTCGGCATGCCCGGTGTCGCCGCCGGTCAGTTGATCGCATTCACCTGCGCTGCGATCTTTTTCCTCTGGTATCTCTGGTCCGGCCGCAGCCGGCTGCCGCTGGATTTCCGCGCCTTCCATTTCGATCGCGCGTTGTTCTTCGACATCCTCAAGGTCGGCGCGGTCGCCTGCCTGTCGCCGCTCCAGACCGTACTCACCATTTTGATCTTCACCAAGATCCTGGCGACCTTCGGCACCGAAATGCTGGCCGGTTACGGCATCGGCTCGCGACTCGAATTCTTGCTGATCCCGATCACCTTCGCCTTCGGCATCGCGTCGGTGCCGATGGTCGGCATGGCGATGGGCGCCGGACAGGTGAAGCGCGCGCGGCGCGTGGCTTGGACCGCGGCCGCGGCCTCGGGAATCACGGTCGGCCTGATCGGCGTCGTCATCGCGCTCGATCCGTCACTGTGGGTTTCGCTCTTCACCAGGGATCCCGGCGTTGCCGCCGCCGCCCACAGCTATTTCCATTGGGCGGGCCCGACCTTCGTGTTCTTCGGCATGGGCGTGTCGCTGTATTTCTCCTCGCAAGGCGCTACGCGCGTCGGCGGTCCGGTGCTCGCCTCCACCGCGCGGCTTCTGATCGTCGCGATCGGTGGCGGCGGCCTCATGATCGCGCAGGCTCCGGCCTGGACCCTGTTTGCGCTGGTTGGCGGCGCCATGGCGGTGTTCGGGCTTTCGACCGCAGGCTCGGTCGCCTTGGTGCGCTGGGGCAAATGAGCGCAGGTCGTTGCACGCAGGCAGATAAACGCAGGAATGTGATTCCATCCAGCGTTGCACTATCCTGCTGGGCTGCTATGGAGGCGCTCCACTTCGGGGCTTCTCCATGACTTCCAGATTCGCTGCGCTCATCGTCCTTCTGGCTGCGCTCGTTGGCGCGACTGCCGCCCGTGCGCAGAGCGCCGACGGGACCTGGCTGACCCAGGCCGGCGATGCCCGCGTCAAGATCAGCAAATGCGGCGGCGGCATCTGCGGCAATGTCGTCTGGCTGCGTGAACCCCACGACACCGCGACCGGCCTGCCCGCCACCGACAGCAAAAATCCCAATCCCGCTCTCGCCAGGCGCCCGATGATCGGCTTGCCATTGTTCAGCGGCATGCAGCCTTCCGGGCCGAACAAATGGTCGGGCCAGATCTACAATGCCGACGACGGCAGCACCTATGCGAGCAGCGTTACCGTGATATCAGCGGACTCGCTGCGGGTCGAAGGCTGCGTCGGCGCGCTCTGCGGCGGCGAAACGTGGACCCGGGCGGGACGCTAGCGCTTCACGCCATCATCGCCTTCAGCGCCGTCGCCGCCGAGGCATAGCCGCCCCGCGCGCCATCGATAAAATGGACGTGATCGCTGCGCAACGCCGACGGGGTGAAGCAGGTCATCATCGCAGCGTCCTGCTGGTAGAGGCCGTAACGCACGATGCCGTCGCGCGCGGCAGTCGCGAGGCGATCGCTCAGCGCCCGTTCGAGCTCCGGCGTACAGTCGAGGATCATGCGCAGGCCGTCGTCATATTTTCGGAAATCGGAGTTCTCCACGACCTGCCGTGTATAGAGCTTCGGCACGAAGCCGCCGACCTTGAGATCGAAGCGCATGATCAGATAGACGAAAAGCGTGTAGGCCAGCGCGCGGGCGCGGCGTGCGAGCAGCGGACCTCCGCGCATGGTGCGCGCCTCATATTCCAACCCCTGCGGCGGCCATGTCAGCGGCGGCCCTTGTGGCGGCACGGGCCGACCGGCGTCCGGGCTGCGCTCGACGAGACGGATGACGTCCTCGATCACCTTGCGGAAGACCCGCGGGTCGGCCCCCTGGGCCGGCATCACCAGCACGGACAGGATCAGGCCGCGCGCAGCCGGAATCACCTCGAAGCGGCAGGACAGGCCGGAGAGATCGGGCTGCGTGCCCGCGGGCGCTTCGGTGATCGCAAACTCGCCGCGCTTCATCGCTGCGTCCGCCCAGGCGAGCCCGCCGCCAGAAAACATGGCATAGGACAAATTGGCCGACGGACCGAAGCGCGCGACGCGCACGTCGAGGCCATGTGCGCGGATGGCGCCCACCGGCACCAGCGCGACGCGCATCCGCAAATCGAGATCTTCCCGGACCCAGGTCGCGGTCGCAGCCAAAGCCTTGCGAGCCAGTTCGAGATCATTAGGTGCGACCGCAAAACTCGCGCCGTCGCCGCCGAACACAAAGGGAAATTCGCGTCCCTCCAATGCGTTCGTCACGGCCGCGATCACGGCGGCACCGGCCATGTTCACCGCCTTGTAGCGCTGCGCCGCGATGGCCTTGGTCGAATCCACGATGTCGGCAACGCCGACGCTCCAGTCGTCGGGCAGCGGCGAATACAAAGCGGGGTCCATCAGGCTGGTGAAGCCGCGAAAGACCGCAATGCCGCTATAAAAGGCTGATGTCATCGGATGATGCCGGATGGTTGGGACGCGCGTCCAAAAGACATACGTAGCAGGATCGATCCGGGTTCGCCCGGGGGCGCGCCCTTGCAACCATTGGCCGAAATGGACCCGGACAACAAGATGAGGACCGCTGCAATGCCACAGAAGGTCATTGATCGGCATCAAACAGCGGGCCGCAAATGGCGTCTAGTCTCGATGATCTGACATGATTGCGCGGGAACATCGACGTGTCCGACTTCGACGGGAAGGACTCCATCGCTCCGGTAAGCCGGCGCACTGGGCGTGATCCGATCAGCGCGGTGAAGATGCCGGAAAGCCTGACCGCCGCCGTCGATAGTTGGGCCGAAACCCATCACCTGTCGCGCTCAGATGCCATCCGTCAGCTGGTCGAGCTGGGCCTGAAGGTCGCGCCCCCGGCACTACCGCCAGGGCACCCGCTCGCTTCGGATGCCACCAGGATCGAAGAGCTTGCGGTGCATGAACTCGAGGGACTGCTCGATCCTGCCCTATCTGAAGACGAACGCGAGCGCAGGATCCGCCGCCTGACCGACGGCCCGCCGGAGTTCTCACACGAACGGATTGACCTGCCGAAGCACCGGACCTGAATGTCTAGTGCAGCTTCTCGCCCTCGCGCTTACGCGGCGCCGATGAGGGGACGTCGTGGCAGCCGACCAGACGCACGAATTTCTGCGGATACATTTCGTAACCGTGGTCACCGGAATTTTGATGAGACATCGGCTCGCAGTGAACGGCCTGGCTGTGAACGTCGCTTTGCTGTGCGCAAGATGGCTTTGCCGACGCCTTGATCTGGTTCGAAGCGGTCATGGACTGCTCCCTAACGATTAGGGCAGATCGATTGACGTAACCCAATCGATTGCGCGGGATCTTACGACCAAATCCGGATGATGTCATTGCGCCGGATCAATGCAATTGTGGCGGTGGAGTTCCGCCTAGGCCGTGTTGCCCGCGTCGACCGTGAACACGGTACCCGTCACATTGCGACCGCCCTCGCCCAACAGATATTCGACCATCCGCGCGACGTCGTCGGTCTCCGGCAGGCGGCGTAGCGCGCTGCGGCCGGCGATGCGCTTGCGGCTGTCGTCGGACAGGTTGTGCGTCAGCTCGGTGTCGATGAAACCCGGCGCGATCGCGTTCACGGTGATGCCGAGCTTGCCGACCTCGCGCGCGAGCGAACGGGTGAAGCCCGTGGCGGCGGCCTTGGTCGCACCGTAAACCGAGAGGCCGTTATAGCCGGTCGTCGCAATGATCGAGGAGATGTTGATGATGCGGCCGGCGCCGTCGGCCATCATCTGGCGCGCGACATATTTGGTGAGAATGATCGGCGACAGCACGTTGAGCTGCACCAGCGCCTCGATCTCGGAATTGTGCATGGTCGCGAGCAGGCCTTCGGTGCCGAGGCCGGCATTGTTGACGAGGCCGTAGATCGGGCCGAATTCATCGCGCACGAGTTTTGCGAAAGCGGGAATCGCATCGATCACGGCGAGGTCGCAGGCGCGGAAATGGAGACGCCCTTCCGACCCGGCAATCGCCCTCTTGAGCTCGTCGCTCTCGCGCCGCGCCGCCGCGATCACGTTGTAGCCGCCATCGACAAGCCGCTGGCCGATCGCAAGGCCGATGCCGCGGCTACCACCCGTGACGAGAACATTATGCATCGGTGCGCGCCAGTTTGCCGGCCGGGGTGACGTCGAGCGCTTCGACGAAGCGGATCACCGCCGGCACCTTGTGGGACGCGAGCTGCGCGCGGCACTGATCCAGGATCTGGTCGCGGATCTCTTTCGCGCGCGCCGGATCGGTGCCATCGGCCAGGATCACGTCGGCGACGACGATGCCGCCGGTGATCGGGCTCTTGCGTGACTTCGCCCGCGACATCCGCACGTCGGGATGACGGTTGATCACCGCCTCGATCTCTTCGGGGTGAACCTTCAGCCCACCGATATTGATGATGCCGCCGCGGCGGCCGACGAAATAGTAGCGGTCGCCGCGCAATTCGACGATATCGCCGCTATCGACATACCCGTCCGCATCGGTGAGCGCGGCCGCGTCGCGGCCGATATAGGCGTGCGCTGTGCGGGTCGAACGGATACGGAGCGAGCCGTCGACGACCTTCATCTCGACGCCGTTGCGGTTGCCGAGATAGTCGGCCGGAAAGCCCTCCAGCCCGTCATTGACGGCAAAGCCGACGCCGGCCTCGGTCGATGCATAGGCATGGCCGACGGAGGAATTCGGGAACGCCGCCTTCAAGCCGTCCAGCACCGCCTGGTCGGCGATCTCGCCGGAGAGGCGGACGTAGCGCGGCGCGAATCGCGCGGCCGAGCCACTCATCAACAGCTTGCGCCAGTGCGAGGGCGTGCCGGAGATATGGGAGACGCCGCGCGCGTTCAGCCGCGTGACGTGATCGCCGAGCGCCTCATGCGGATCGGACAGCACCATCGATCCGCCGGAGAGGACGGCGCGGAGGAATATCTGCAGGCCGCCATAGCGGCGGATGTCGTAGAACGTCGCCCACACTGGCGCGGGCCCCTTCGCGGGGCCCTCGGCAACGATCGCCCCGGTAAGTGCCTCCAACGTATGGCCGGCGATTTTCGGCACGCCCGACGTGCCCGAAGTGAGCATCAGCCATTCCGTGGCGCGTTCGGTCCTGGCCGGCGCGGTGGCTTGAAGCGGCAGCTGTGCGGTGACGACCAGCGGCACGCCGGTCTCGGCCCAGCGATCGGGCTCGTCGGTGACGACGGCATCGATCCCGGCATCCGCCATCAGCGCATCGAGATGCGCGGGGTTGAGATCGGGCGGGCACAGCAGCATGCGGCGCGCGATACCGTCGAGCTCGATCATGGCAAGACCCGACCGGAGCTGGTCGGACAATTTCAGCAGCAACGCGCGACCGGACAGCTCGCCCAAGCGTCCACCCAGGACCGTCTGCGACAGGATATCCGTCAGCGACACGACATCGCGCGCATCCGACAGCGTGCGGCCGGTCAGCTCCGCGCCGAGATGGTCGCGAAGCGCAAAGATCTCACGCGGGGACATTTTCGTAGGCTCGCACGAAATCGCCCACGGTGGCGGGGAACGCTGCGTCCTCGGAGATGGTAAAGGGGTCGACGCCGGTCTCGTCCTCGAGGCGCGCCACCAGGATGGCGAAGGCGAGCGAGTCGAAGCCCGTCTCGTGCAGGGACAGATCGTCCGAGAGTGCGGGAAGCGCGACGTGCTGTTCCTTGGCGATCTGCTGGATCGCTTCAATGACCTTAGACCGTACGGACATGGCTGGCTCGCTTCTGTTGTCGTTCGTGTTCCGGCGGCTCTTGATGACCGCCTCCCTTGGCCGCTTGTTTACCCGACAGAAGTAAATGGCTTCTTGGACAATTCGGATAAAATTGGACCTATCTCCGAATTTTCGGGAGCTAGAGCCGGATCGTACCCTCGTTGATTTGCGCATACGTCTCCGCGTCCAGCGCGACATAGGCGCCGGTGTTCGGGTCCAACATGAACAGCGGGTCGGAGACCGCGCCCGGATCAAACCCCTCGCGCGCGAGCTCGCCCTTTTTTTGCTTGAACGTCTCGGTCGCGTCGAGCTCACGCGAGATGCGTATGAAGACGGGATGAGCATAGGCCGGCAGGCGCTGTGCGAGATGGGCGGGCAGCGCCTCGACGGCGAAGCCCTCGTTTACCACGATCGCGCTCATGCCGGCGCGGCCGTCGGTGCCGGGGATGCTGACGCCGTAGGTGGTGGCGTCGACCACGCCGCTGAAGTCGCGCACGGCGTCATTGACCTCCGAAGTCGCGACGTTCTCGCCCTTCCAGCGAAAGGTGTCGCCGATGCGGTCGACGAAGTGGAAGAAGCCCTTCTCGTCGAGCCGCATCAGGTCGCCGGTGCGGAACCAGGAATCGCCCTTAGCAAAGACATCGCGCAGGATCTTCTTCTCGGTCTCGCTCGCCTCGGTGTAGCCCTCGAAGCGACCGCCGCCCTCATCCGCCGTGCCGATGCGGCCTATGGCTTCGCCGGCTTCGCCGCGCGCGCAGGGAATACAAAACCCCTCCGCATTGCGCAGCGGCGCGCCGTCATCGGGGTCGAGCTTGACGAGACCTGCAGGGAAGCGATGCGCGAGCAGCGGCGGAACGCGGCCGATCGCGCCGGGCTGGCCCTCGACGTTGAACAGCGAGAAATTGCCTTCGGTCGCCGCGTAGAATTCGAGGATGCGCGGAATGGCGAAACGCGCCTGAAAATCGTCCCAGATGTCACCGCGCAGGCCGTTCCCGCAGACGAGTCGGAGGCGATGCCGGTTCTCGTATTCCGACGGCGGCGCCTTGAGCAGGTAGCGGCAGAGCTCGCCGATATACTGAAACAACGTGCAGTCGTGGCGCACGATGTCGGGCCAGAAATTTGATGCTGAGAATTTTTCCGCGATCACCACCGAACCGCCGGCGGCGAGCATGCTGCATGGCGCGACGATGCCGCCGACCGAGTGGAACAGCGGCAGGCAATCGTAGAGCCGATCCTGCGGCGTCGCACCGGTGAGGCCGGCGAACCAAAAGCCCCAGTTGAGGATGCGGCGGTGGCTGATGCTTGCGGCTTTCGGCAGGCCGGTCGTGCCGGAGGTGTAGATCAGCAGGGCGCGGTCGCCGATGGTGACGTCGCCTCGCTCGTCCGGCGAAAGCGGCCCGTCATCGAGGGCGGCAAGCGCGACATCGATCGCACGCTCGCAGCGAGCATCGCCATGGGTCCAGACCTTTGCTTCCGTCTTCAGCTGCGGCGACGCGTCGTCCAGCGCATCCTTGCGTTCGTGCACGACAATGATGTGAGCGGGCCTTGCGACTCCGATGCAATGCGCGAGCGACTGGCCGACGAGCTTGGTGTTGATCAACGCCACCACGCCGCCGACGCGGCTGATGCCGAGCCAGGCCGCGACATAGTCGATGCCGTTCGGCATGATCAGCGCGACAGTGTCGCCCTTGGCTACACCGGCCGAGCGCGCCCACCGCGCATAACGATTGATGCGTTTCGAAAGCCCCTCATAGTCGAGGCTCGTGTCATCGGTGGCCAGCGCAATGCGATCGGGTTGGCGCTGCGCCCAATCGTCGACGACGTCGGCGAACAGCCGGCCCGGCAGCGTCTCGATCCGTGCAGTGAGCTCGATCGCCTTCAGCCAGATTTTCGAAGCCGAAGGTGCGCGCCCGGCTTTTGGTTGTTCGATCACGCCGGTTGTCATGCCGTTCATTCTTTCGGAACGTGTCTGCTGTTTCCCGGCAGCTTAGCTCGCACGCCCTGCCCAGATGTTAAGAGACAGGGTAAAACCGGGTTAGTGCGCGATTAACTCTAGTCATCCTTTACCAAACCGGTGGGATCGGCGTGCGCGACATCGCAATTCTTGCAATAGCAAAGCCACCTGTCGGGGCGCGTTGCGCGTGTCCCCTCGCCCTGCTTGCGGCGAGGTGAACTGGAGAGTGTGATGATCACCAAGCGACATTTCCTTCAGGCTGCGGCCTCTGCCGCAACCGTGCTCGGCACGCCACGTGCCTTCGCGATCGGCAATCCCTCCTATCCCTCGCACAGCGTGAAATGGGTGGTGCCCTATGCGCCGGGCGGGGCCACCGACGTGCTGTCGCGGCTGCTCTGCCAGCGCCTCTCCGACCGGCTCGGCCAGACCTTCGTCGTCGAAAACAAGCCTGGCGCCGGCAGCAATATCGGGACGCAGGCGGTGATCGCGTCCGCCCCCGATGGTCACACCCTGCTGCTGACCTCGACCGCGAACGCCATCAACGCCTCGTTCGACCCGGCGCTGCCGTATGATTTCGCCCGGGGCATCGCGCCGGTCGCCGGCGTCGCACGAATTCCGCTGGTGCTGGTCGTCAACAACGACCTGCCGGTGACCAGCGTCGCCGACTTCATCGCCTACGCCAAGACCAATCCCGGCAAGATGTCGATCGCCTCATCCGGCATCGGCACCTCGCTGCATCTCTCCGGAGAGCTGTTCAAGTCGCTGGCCGGTGTGCAGTTCATCCACGTGCCCTATCGCGGCTCGGCTCCCGGATTGACCGACGTGATGAGCGGCCAGATCCAGGGCATGTTCGACAACGTTACTTCATCCTTCGAGCTCGTGCGCGCCGGCAAGCTGCGCGCGCTCGGCCTCACCACACGCGAGCGCTCGCAGATTCTGCCGGACGTGCCATCGATCGCGGACACGCTCACCGGCTACGAAACGAGTTCGTTCTACGGTGTCGGCGCTCCGCACGACACGCCGGGCGAGATCGTTGATCTCCTCAACCGCGAGATCGACGCCGCGCTGTCCGATGCGGAGATCAAGTCCCGCATCGCCGGGCTCGGCGCGATCCCGCTGCACGGCAATGCCGGTGAATTCGGCGGCATGCTGACGGCGGAAACAGACCGCTGGCGTAAGGTGGTGGAGCTGTCGGGCATCCGGAAGGAGTAGCGCCTGCACGCGAGGCGGAAGCGCTGGATCCGCGCAGCGCTAGCCTCGCTGATGGCGCAAGCGCTGCGGCGATGCGTTGAACGGATAATACGGATTGAGATCGCAGCTGGCGGAGCGGCCCGAAGCGGTAGCTTGGCACTGCGGCACTGAGGTGAAAGAGCAATCGTACCACTCCCCGCCGCCGCCGTTCGCACCGGAATAGACGTGCATGCAGACGGGATAGCGCGGATCGAAGGTCTGCGCATGCGACGGCGCGGTCGTGAGCAGGGCACCGACGGTCATGATCAGGCCGAATAAGCGACGCATAAGAATTCCCCCTGAAAGCCGCATTGCAGAACGCTAGTGCACCTTCTTGTGGCGCCGGCGGGGCGCCGGCGGGGGTTGGTCGAACGCATAGTAGGGATTGACGTCACAGCTTGCCGAGCGACCCGAAGCCGTGGCACGGCACTGCGGCAGCGAGGTAAAGGAGCAATCGAAATAATCGCCGCCGCCACCGCCGAAGCCGCCGGGCATATAGACGTGCATGCACACCGGGTAACGCGGATCATAGGTCTGGGCGCTGGCATCTGCCGCCGCGAACAGCGTAACAATTGCGGTGAGGGTCAGGATCGGCAGGCGCATCGGACATTCCTCGAATCGGTGGCAACGGCACGCGTTATGTCATTTCGATATGGCACAACTGCGCGGCAGAAGCGATTGTTCCTATTTCATACCTCTCCGGCTTGTGACACGCGACGAAATGGGTGAGACATCGCGCCGCAAAGATGCGGAAGTGGAAAGCACCCAGTTTTCCGGCCTGCGCGGAACGCATAACTCAGTGCAGCTCTCCTTCGACAAAGGTCGCAAAGCATCCAGCGCAGGAATCCGTTCGCTGGCCGAAGCGAACGTACTAGTCTTTCGATCACAACGCCGGCCCGGACCGACGATGTTCCAGGGCAATCAACAGGCAAATGGGCTGAAGGAAACGCACTTGCGCTCTCGGGCGCGACCCCGCTGTGCGCGGGGAGAAGATGCGCTGGCCAGGGCTGTGGTGTCAGGGCATGCAAGAGAGCTTCTCGTCTCCGTTCATCCGCTATCCGATCGGCACCTCACTGCTGATGGCGGGCATCCTGTTCGTAGGCCTCGTGGCCTATCCTCTGCTGCCGGTTGCACCGCTGCCTCAGGTCGACTTTCCGACCATTCAGCTCTCGGCTTCGCTCCCCGGCGGCAGCCCCGAGACCATGGCCTCTTCCGTGGCGCAGCCGCTCGAACGCCAGCTCGCACAGATCCCCGGCATCACGCAGATGACGTCGACCAGCTCACTGGGTTCGGCGTCGATCACGATTCAGTTCGACCTCAACCGCAAGATCGACGCCGCCGCGAACGATGTGCAGGCAGCGATCAATGCAGCGAGCGGCCAATTGCCGAAGAACCTGCCCTCGCCTCCCACCTATCGCAAGGTCAACCCGGCGGACTCGCCGGTGATGATCCTGTCCGCGACGTCCGACACGCTGCCGCTGACCGTCGTCAGCGACCGCACCGATGCGCAGCTCGCGCAACAGATCAGCCAGTTATCCGGCGTCGCCCAAGTGTTCGTCGGCGGACAGCAGAAACCCTCCGTACGCATACAGATCGATCCGGCCAAGCTCGTCGCCAAGGGCCTGTCGCTGGAGGACGTGCGCGCCCAGATCGCGGCAGCGACCACCAACAGCCCGAAGGGCAGCATCGACGGGGCCAAGCGCGCCTACACGATCTACGCCAACGACCAGCTCACCCAAGCCCAGCATTGGCAGGACGTCATCGTCGCCTATCGCAACGGCGCTCCATTGCGGATCCGCGACATCGGTGAGGCCGTGGCAGGACCGGAGGACATGAAGACGGCGGCTTGGGCCGACGGCAAGCGCGGCGTGTTCCTCGTCATCTTCAAGCAACCCGGCGCCAACGTCATCGAGACCGTCGATCGCATCAAGGCGCAGCTGCCGCGGCTGATCGCGGCCATCCCGCCCGCGATCTCGATCAAGATCATCAGCGACCGCACCATCACCATCCGCGCCGCCGTCGAGGACGTACAGATCACGCTCATGACCACTATCGCGCTCGTGGTGATGGTGATCTTCATCTTCCTCCGCAGCTTCTGGGCGACGATCATCCCGAGCATCACGGTGCCGCTAGCGCTACTGGGAGCCTGCTCGCTGATGTGGGTCTTCGGCTATTCGCTGGATAACCTCTCCTTGATGGCGCTGACGATCGCGGTCGGCTTCGTGGTGGACGACGCCATCGTGATGCTGGAGAACATCACCCGTTACGTCGAGCAGGGCGAGAGGCCGCTTGCTGCGGCCTATAAGGGCGCGGCCGAAATCGGCTTTACGATCGTCTCGATCAGCATCTCTCTGATCGCGGTGCTGATCCCGTTGCTCCTGATGGGCGGCATCATCGGCCGGCTGTTCCGCGAATTCGCGGTCACGCTGGCGATGGCGATCCTTGTTTCTCTGGTGGTGTCGCTGACCCTGACGCCGATGATGGCCTCGCGCTTCCTGCGCGCCAACCATGAGGCCCGGCACGGCCGCTTTTACCAGTGGAGCGAGCGGATGTTCGAAAGTGTGCTCGGCGCCTACGAACGCGGGCTCGACGTCGCGCTGCGCCACAGTTTCGTCACGCTTTGCATCTTCTTCGCGACCGTAGCACTCTCGATCTACCTCTTCATCCTGATCCCGAAGGGTTTCTTCCCGCAGCAGGACAACGGCTTCCTCACAGCCGTGTCCGAGATGCCCCAGGACATCTCCTTTGCCGAGATGAAACGGCGCCAGGTGGAACTCAACACCATCGTGCAGGCCGACCCTGCCGTCGATTCGATCGCGATGTTCATCGGCGGCGGCGGTACGGCACTGAACTCGGGGCGCATGTACATCACCTTGAAACCGCTGGAGGAGCGCGATGCCGGCGCACAGCAGATCATCGCGCGGCTGCGGCCCAAGATCGCCAAGGTGGAGGGCGCCAAGCTCTATATGCAGGCCTCGCAGGACGTTCGTCTCGGCGGCCGCGCCACCCGCACTCAGTTCGAATTCACGCTGCAGGACGCTAACCTCGCCGAACTGAACGAATGGGCGCCGAAAATCCTCGATGCGATGAAGACGCTGCCGCAACTGCGCGACGTCGCGACCGACCAGCAAACCGAAGGCACGACGGTTCAACTCAGGATCAATCGCGACACCGCCGCACGCTACGGCATTCACCCGCAGCTGATCGACGACACCCTCTATGACGCGTTCGGCCAGCGTCAGGTCGCGCAATATTTTACCCAGACCAACAGCTATCACATCGTCCTGGAGATCACACCGGACCTGCAAGGCCAGCTCGGTACGCTCGACAAGATCTATCTCAAATCACCGCTTACCGGCGACGAGGTGCCGCTCTCGGTGTTCTGCAACTGGACCAATGTGCCCGTGCGACCGCTTGCGATCTCGCATCAAGGCCAATTTCCGTCGGTGACGATCAGCTTTAATCTCGCCGAGGGCGTGGCGCTGGGACAGGCGACCGACGCGGTGCTGCACGCGGTCCGCGAGATGCGCGCGCCGCCGGCCCTGGCAACAAGTTTTCAGGGTACCGCGCAGGCATTCCAGCAATCGCTCGGCACCGTGCCGTTGCTGATCCTCGCCGCACTGGTTGTGGTCTATTTGATTCTGGGCGTGCTCTACGAGAGCTACATCCATCCTCTGACCATCCTGTCCACGTTACCCTCGGCTGGCGTCGGCGCCGTCGCGATCCTGATGATCTTCGGCTTCGACTTCAGTCTCATTGCCCTGATCGGAGTCATTCTCCTGATCGGCATCGTCAAGAAGAACGGCATCATGATGGTGGATTTCGCCATCGCGGCCGAACGCGAGCAGCATCTCACCCCGGAGCAATCGATCCGCCAGGCGGCGCTGCTGCGCTTTCGCCCGATCATGATGACAACGATGGCCGCCCTGCTAGGCGGCGTGCCGCTGATGCTCGGAAGCGGCACCGGCTCCGAAATCCGCCAACCGCTCGGTTATGCGATGGTCGGCGGCCTTCTCGTAAGCCAGGCGCTGACGCTGTTCACGACCCCGGTCGTCTACCTCTACCTCGACCGCTTCTCCGACCTGCTCTCGCGCTGGATGGAGAAGAAGCCGCAAGCCACCGTCGCGTGCGATGAGCAGAAGGATCACGCGGCGGAATGAGCGCGGCGGCACATATGTCCTGCGCCGGCTACCCGCCGAGCCCCTGCAACACCAGCCGGTTCAGTCTGGCCGCAAACGCCGCAGGGTCCTCCGGCAGCTCGCCGTCCAGAATCTGCGCCTGTTCGAGCAGGAGCAGGCTGAGATCGTCAACCGTCTTGGAGCCGGCCTGAGCCTTCGTGATCGCCGTCACCAGCGGATGGCGCAGGTTGATCTCGAGGATCGGCTTGGTGCGCATGCCACGGTTCTGCTGAGCCAGGATGCGCTCGAGCTCGCGGCTCGGGCCCTGGCTGTCGGCGACGAGGCAGGAAGCGGAGCTGGTAAGACGCGTCGAGGCCTTGACGTCGCTGACGCGCTCGCCGAGCGCGGCCTTGATCATCGCGATGCTGGCGGCCTCGTCGGCGGGCGGCTCGTCCTTTTTCGCCTCGTCGGCCTCGTCGACGCGCGGGATCAGGTCGAGATTGAGATCGCCCTGGCTCAGCGACTTCAGCGGCTTGCCGTCAAACTCCGAGGGCATCGAGGTCCAGAAGGCGTCGACGGGATCGGACAGCAGCAGCACTTCGATGCCGCGCGCAGTCGCAGCCTCGAGCCTGGGGTTCGACTTCAGCCGGTCGATGCTGTCGCCGACGAGATAATAGATCTCGGTCTGGTTCGGCTTGAAATCGGCGATGACGTCCTTGAGCGAGCGCTTCTCGCCCGAGGTCGTGGTGAAACGCGACAGCGCGAGCAGCTTTTCGCGGCGCTCGAAATCCTCGTAGATGCCTTCCTTCAGCACCGCGCCGAAGGCCTCCCAGATCTTCGCGAAGTTCTCCGGATCCTTCGCCGCCAGGCTTTCGAGCTCGGACAATACGCGGGTCGCCACGGCCTTGCGGATCTGCGCGAGCTGCGGATTGTTCTGAAGCATCTCGCGCGAGATGTTGAGCGGGAGGTCCTCGCTGTCGACGACGCCGCGGATGAAGCGGAGGTAGCCCGGCAGCAGATCGGCATCGTCGGTGATGAAGACGCGGCGGACATACAGCTTGACGCGCCCCTTGCGGTTCGGCTCGAACAGGTCGAACGGTTTGGTCGACGGCGCGAACAGCAGCACGGCGTAGGAGTAACGCCCCTCCGCGCGATAATGCAGCGTCATCGCGGGATCGTCGAAGGCGGAGGCGATCTGCTGATAGGCCTTCTTGTAGTCTTCCGGCGTGAGCTCGGATTTCGAGCGCTGCCAGAGCGCGCTGGCAGAATTGATCTGGCGCGGTTCACCCTCTTCAGGCACGAGCTCGATGGGGAAGAGGATGTTGTCGGAATAAGCGCCGACGATGCGCTCGATCTCGTAAGCTTCGAGATATTTCTTCGCATCGTCCTTGAGATGCAGGACGATCTCGGTGCCGCGCTGCACGCGGCCCGCATCCTCCTCGCTGGCACGCGCGATCTCGAAGCCCGACCCGCCTGTGGACGTCCAGGTCCACACGTCGCTCTCGCCGGCGCGGCGGCTGACCACGACGATCTTGTCGGCGACCATGAAGGCGGAATAGAAGCCGACGCCGAACTGGCCGATCAGGCCGAGGCCATCCTTGGCCTCCTTGAGCTTCGATACGAAGGCCTTGGTGCCCGAGCGGGCGATGGTGCCGAGGTGGTCGATCAGCTCCTGCCGCTCCATGCCGATGCCGTTGTCGGCGATCGCAAGCGTTCCAGCCGTCTTGTTCGGAATGATCCGGATCTTGAGCGCGTCGCCTTCGCCCAGCAGCGCCGGAGTAGCGATGGCCTCATAGCGCAGCTTGTCGCAGGCATCCGATGCGTTGGAGACGAGCTCGCGCAGGAAGATATCGGTCTCGGAATAGACGGAATGCACCATCAGGTGCAAAAGCTCGGAAACCTCGGCCTGGAAGGGCTGCGTATGCACAGCCGTGTCTGACGTCGTCATGCGTTTACCCGGTCAATCGAAAGGGGAAGAAACCCGGGATATAACGCGAGGGGGCGGGGGATCAAGTGGACGTCAGCAATCGCCCTCCGGGGGGAGGGCGACTTGTCCGTGGCAAACGCCGGTCAGGTCACGCAGCGGCCGGGCTGGAGCAGTTTTGCGACCTCGGTCAAGGAGCTCACCATCGGCTCGCAGGCGATCGTCGGCTTTTTGCGGATCTGCTTCTGGTCCGGGAGCAACACCGGCGGCTTGGCGTTGCCGGTCTCGATCACCGCGGGGACCCGCAGCAGCACCGACGTGTCGGCCAGATCGTTCAGCCGCATCGACACGGTGCGGGTCGGAACCTCAGCCTGCTTGATCTCGGCCAGCCGGTCGGCTTTGCTGGAGCGATTGACGTTATGGCCCGGCTTGTCAGCGACCGGCTGCCAGCGGTCGGCCAGATCATGGCCGGACGCCAGCTGCACGGCGCCGACCTGGACGGCGCCAAGCGTCGCGGCGATCGCGACGGCACCTAAAAATACCTTTTGAATCTGTGACATGGTTGTCGGTCCCTCGCCCCATGGCGATCGCGGGAACAACGCGAGGAGGTGACCGGGAGTTCTCAGTCGTTAAGATCACTTAACCGTGTGCGAAAAAGGCACGCCGCCGCGAAAAATTCCCACGAAAAATTTCGCAACCGCCTGGAACGACTTTCGCGGACGGGAGTCGTCTCAACAGCCGGCTATTCCCCCCTGCCCCATAAGCCGGCGACGTAGGGCGCGACTGTGGTGATGCCAGTCGCGCCTTACTTTTGTCTGGCGTTCAGTTCCCCTTCCCCGCGAGCCACTCCCGCCCCTCCCCATAGAGCTTCTCGACCTCGGGCCCGGTCAGGCCCGGCATGTCGCGCTTGACCTTGTAGCCGATCAGCTCCTGCATGTAGGCGAGGTGGCGGTAGCCTTCCGGGAGCGCGGCAAGGGCTTTCTGGTCGAGCTGAAGTGTCGCGGCGGGATCGACCGGGTCGATCCGGTCCTTCTCGTAGATCGGCTGGCGGCGGACGATGCCCCATTTTTCCTGCCGCTTCTCCAGGAAATCGTAGAAGCGCCCGGTGCAGACGACGTCGCAGGGCACGTCGTGCACCGGCGCGCGCTGCGAGATGGTCATCTTGGTCTGCGCGATGGCGCGCGCCCCCTCGAGGTCGATACTGCAGCCGCCGAGGAAATGCAGGATGCGCACGCCCTTGGCGAACCCCTCCTGGCTGACCCGCATGAAATCCCGCGCCGGCCCCTGAAACCAGGTGGCGGACATCCAGCCCTCTTCATGCCAGACCGTGGCAAAGCGCTCCCAGTCGCCGGCGTCCCGCCACACCGCCCAGTTCTCGACGAGGTCGCGGATGGCGAGACGATCGAGGAGTTGCTGGTCCATGAACACTTCTCCGATGGCAGCGCGGCTGCAACGCAGCCGCTGCATGAGGTATGAGCGGCGAATTCGATAGCCGTCAAGCGTGGCAAGCCGGTCAACGAAAATCCGGCGCACCTTGCGGTACGCCGGATCGGATTTCGTCAAATGCCGGTCGCAGTTACGCCGCCGGCACCTTCGGCGCGCGGTTGCGGGAGTTGCGCTGGAAGAACAGCGCCTGGCTCGCCACCGCCGACACCATCGCCGGCTGGAACGGCTTTGAGATCAGGAACGCCGGCTCGGGACGCTCGCCGGTGAGGAAGCGCTCCGGGTACGCCGTGATGAACACCACCGGCACTTCGAAGGTGCGGAGCAGCTCATTGACGGCGTCGAGGCCCGACGAGCCGTCGGCGAGCTGGATGTCGGCGAGGATCAGCCCGGGCCGCTTGTTCTTGGCCAGGGCGACCGCATCGGCGTGGGTGCGGGCGACGCCAACGACATTGTGGCCGAGATTCTTCACCAGGCTCTCCAGATCCATGGCGATGAAGGTCTCATCCTCGATGATCAGCACGTCGGTGGCGATCTCGGCGGCCATCTCACGCCCTGCGGCATCTGCAAGCCGGCGCGTCTCGCCGACGTCGGTGCCGAGAATGTAGCCGACCTCTTCTTCCGAGAATCCCTCGAGGGAGAGCAGCAGGAAGGCCTGCCGCGGCAACGGCGTGATGTTCGACAGCCGCCGCTCGGGCGGCATCGGCAGGTTCGTCACCTCGGAATCGTCGTTGACCGAAACGGAATTCCATATCTGGGTGAACAGCCGGAACAGGCCGGCGCGCGGCCCGTGGCTCTCGTCGAGCACCGACGGATCTCCCAGCATGGCTTCCAACATGGCTGCGACATAGGCGTCACCGGAGGACTGGCTGCCGGTCAGGGCGCGTGCGTACCGGCGCAACAACGGCAAGTGTTCAGCAACGAGCTGTGAACGGGACATCCCCACTCCATATATCTTCGGGCCGACCTTGACGTGCAGGCGTTAGGCGGGGGGCCCGGGTTCCCCTGCTGGGTTGATTACGCCTCAGGCGGAGAAAAGTTCCGCATAGGGGCGGAACTTTTTCTCGCAACTCGCATTGAGCCTATCCAGGGAACGGCTCCCGGTTGAGAGAACTTCTCGATTTTACAGCTACTTAACTCGGGGAAACGTGGAACAGGTCATGAAAGATCTCAAGTCTCAAGCCAGCAAAAGCACGACCCCCGGCAAGGGAGGGCTCACTCCGGAGATCCAATCCCGGATCGGGCACCAGCTGCGCGCCATGTACGACGACGTGGTGCGGCAGGGGGTTCCGGACCGGTTCGCGGAACTGATCAAGAAACTTGATGCGCCGGGAGCGGCACCCCAAGTGGAAAATGGTGGCGGCTCTAACGACAACAATGGGAGGGATTGATGCCTCTCACGGACTCCCTGCGTAACGACATCCTGGCGGCCGTGCCCAGCCTGCGCGCGTTCGCCATTTCGCTCAGCGGCAATGCCGATCGCGCCGACGATCTGGTCCAGGAGACGCTGTTGCGCGCGCTCGCCAACATCGACTCGTTCCAGCCCGGCTCCAACCTGCCGGCGTGGCTGTTCACGATCCTGCGCAACCTGTTCCGCTCCGACTATCGCAAGCGACGGCGGGAAGTCGAAGATGCCGAAGGCAACTATGCCAAGACGCTGAAGACGCAGCCTTCGCAGAACGCCCATCTCGAGTTCGAGGAATTCCGCACGGCGCTCGACAAGCTTCCGCAGGACCAACGTGAAGCGCTGATCCTCGTCGGCGCCTCCGGCTTCTCCTATGAGGACGCGGCTTCGATCTGCGGCTGCGCAGTCGGCACGATCAAGAGCCGCGTCAACCGTGCGCGCTCCAAGCTCGCGGCGCTGCTCTATGTCGACGGCGCCGAGGATTTCGGGCCCGACGAGACCATTCGCGCCGTGATCGGCGGCAGCGGCGGCTGACGGCCGGCGTCAATCGGACTGAGACCGCGATGAAGGCGGCCGCTTCCGCGGCCGTCTTCGTATATCTGAAGCGTGAAACTTGATGCGTGCCTGCGCCGCCTCGATCACTCGTCCACGAAGGTCACGGTCTCGGCCACGCTCGCACGCGACGTGCGGTAGCTGTTGACCTTGTGGGCATTGTCGGCATAGCCGAACGAAATGCCGCAAACGATGCGGCGATCATCAGGCAGATTGAAATGGCGGCGGATCAGGCCGGAGTGGCGCGCAAGCGCTGCCTGCGGAATCGTGCCGAGCCCGAGCGCCTGCGCGGCCAGCATGAAGTTCGAGACATAGGCGCCGCAATCGATCGCACCGTAGATGCCGAGCGGCTCGTCGGTGTGGATGATGGCCACATGCGGCGCACCGAAGAAATTGTAGTTCTCCAGCGCCTGCTTGGCATAGGCCATCTTGTCTCCGCGCGCGATCCCGAGCGTGTTGTAGAGCTGAAAACCGCTCTCGCGACGACGCTCGAGATAGGCGCCGAGATATTCGCGCGGCGGCGGGAAATCATAGTCGTCCCCGAGACCGCCCGAAGCCTCCTTGTAGATCAGCCTGCGAAAACGCTCCTTGGCCTCGCCGCTGGCGATGACGACCTGCCAGGGCTGGCTGTTGCACCACGACGCCGTGCGTTGCGCGGTGGTCAGCAAATGTTCGATCGTCGCGCGATCAACTTCCTTGGCCAGGAAGGCGCGCACCGAGTAGCGCTCGTTGAGCAGCTCTTCGAGCACGCCAATGCGGTTGTTCTGATTGACTGCAGCGTCCATGGATCAGCTCGCACTCTTTTCGTAGGGTAGGCAAAGGCGCATAGCGCCGTGCCCACCGACAGACTTACCTCGGCGCATCTGCATATGGTGGGCACGCTTCGCTTTGCCCACCTTACGAGATGCAGCGAGAGGCTAGATCACCGTCCCTTGGTCGGAATCTTGTTATACGGCACGTCTTTGTCGACGCGGATGTCGCCCGGCAATCCCAGCACGCGCTCGGCGATGATGTTGCGCAAAATCTCGTCGGTGCCGCCCGCGATGCGCATCGAGGGCGAGGACAGCAGCATCTGCTGGAACTGACCCTGCACGGTCTCTTCATCCGTGCCGGTGAGAACGCCGGCCGCGCCCTGGAGGTCCATGGCATAGGTCGCGATGTCCTGCAGCATCATGCCGGAGACGAGCTTGCCGATCGAATTCTCCGGGCCCGGCCGCTCGCCCTTGGACAGCGCCGAGATCGCGCGGTAGCTGGTGTATTTCAGCCCGCTCGACTTCACCGCCCAGCTCGCAAGTTTTGAGCGCACGGCGGGATCGTCGATGGCGAGGCCATCCTCCAGCATCAGATTGGAGCAGAACTCGAACATCTCAGGGACGCCGGTCGCAAGCCGCGAGCCAATCGACATCCGCTCGTTCATCAACGTGGTCAGCGAGACGCTCCAGCCCTCGCCGATCGCGCCGAGGCGCTGGCTGTCGGGAATGACGACGTCGGTGAAATAGACCTCGTTGAACTCCTGCATGCCGTTGGCCTGCTTGATCGGCCGCACCTCGACGCCGGGGCTCTTCATGTCCAGGAAGAACATGGTGAGCCCCTTGTGCTTGGGTACATTGGGATCGGTGCGCGCAATCAAAAGTCCGTAGTCGGAATAGTGCGCACCCGAGGTCCAGATCTTCTGGCCGTTGACGACCCAATTGTCGCCCTTCTTCTCCGCGCGTGTGCGCAAGCCCGCGACGTCGGAGCCGGCCGACGGCTCGGAGAACAGCTGGCACCAGATCTCCTCGCCCGCGGCCAGCCTCGGCAAATGGCGCCGCTTGGCGTCCTCGCTGCCAAAAGCCATCACGGTCGGGCCGCACATGCCCTCGCCGATCTGGAACGGCTGCGTCAGCTTGCCATAGACGCCTTCCTCCTGCTGCCAGATCACCCGCTCGATCGGCGTCGCACCGCGGCCGCCATATTCCTTGGGCCAATGCAGGCAGGCCCAATTGCCTTCGGCCTTCTTTTTCTGCCAGGCCTTGCCGACATCGACGATGTCGTGGTTGGCGAGCCGGATGCGGCCGAGCGAGGATTTTGACAGCTCGGCCAAAAACTCCTTCGGCGCGTTGGCCTCGACCCATTTGCGCGCGGTCTCGCGGAATGCGGCTTCCTGCGGGGTGTCGTCGAAATTCATCTTCGAACTCTCCTCTCTCGTGCCCCGGACGCTGCGCAGCGCGAAGCGGTGCGCTGCAGAGCCGGGGCCCATTGCGGCCTCCTGGGTCCCGGCTCTGCGGCGCGGTACTTCGTACCGCACCGCGTCCGGGACACGATCAGCCTCTTCCCTTCGTCGGGATCTTGTTGAACGGCACGTCCTTGTCGACCCTGATGTCGCCGGGCAGGCCCAACACCCGCTCGGCGATGATGTTGCGCATGATCTCGTCGGTGCCGCCTTCGACGCGGGTACCCGGCGCGCGCAGCAGCATCGCCTGGAAGCGGCCGGCGAGTTCGGCATCTTCGCCGCTGACCACTCCGCCCGCACCCTGCAAATCCAGTGCGTAGGTCGCGACATCCTGGATCATCGATCCCGCCACCAGCTTGCCGATGGAATTTTCCGGTCCCGGCCGCTCGCCCTTCGACAGCGCCGAGATCGCGCGCATGCTGGTGTATTTCAGCCCGCTCGCCTTCACGGCCCAGCTCGCCAGCTTCGAGCGCACCGCGCGGTCCTCGATTGCCGGGCCATCGTCCAGCATTAGGCTCGAGCAATAGTCGAACAGCTCGGGGAAGCCGGTCGAGACCGCCGCGCCGATCGCGCTGCGCTCGTTCATCAGCGTGGTCAGCGAGACGTTCCAGCCGTCACCGACCTCGCCGAGGCGCTGGTGATCGGGAATGCGGACGTTGGCGAAATAGACCTCGTTGAAGTCGGAAGCGCCGCTCGCCTGCTTGATCGGCCGCACCTCGACGCCCGGGCTCTTCATGTCCAGGAAGAACATGGTGAGGCCCTTGTGTTTGGGCACGGTCGGATCGGTGCGGGTGAGCAAAATGCCGTAATCGGAATAATGCGCGCCCGACGTCCAGATCTTCTGGCCGTTGATCACCCAGTCATCGCCATCCTTCTCGGCGCGCGTGCGCAGGCCCGCAACGTCGGAGCCGCCGGCCGGTTCGGAGAACAGCTGGCACCAGACCTTTTCGCCGGAGGCGAGCGGCGGCAGATAGGCGCGCTTATGCTCCTCGCGCGCGAACGCCATCATGGTCGGCCCGCACATGCCGTGGCCGATGATGAACATGCGGGATAGCTGACCGAACGGCCCCTCTTCCTGCTGCCAGATCACACGTTCGATCGGCGACGAGCCGCGGCCACCATACTCCTTCGGCCAATGCAGGCAGGCCCATCCGGCATCGGCCTTCTTCTTTTGCCAGGCCTTTGCCACTTCCAGAATGTTGGCGTTCTTCAATTGCGTGCGGCCGAGCGAGGATTTGCGAAGCTCCTCCTCGTACTGCTTGGGCGCATTGGCCGCGATCCAGGCGCGGGCAGTGGCGCGAAATTCAGATTCCTGCGGGGTATCGTCGAAGTTCATGACGTTGCCTTTGCCTACGCCGCGTTCTTCTTGCGCATGCGGTCGATCAATTGGTCTTCCCAATAAGAGAGGCTGCCGAGCCCGAGCGCCATGGCGTTGGCGCGGCGGTAGTACATGTGGCAGTCGAACTCCCAGGTGAAACCCATGCCGCCGTGAACCTGGATGTTGTTCTTGGCGCAGTGCTGGAACGCCTGCGTCGCGCTGATGCGGGCCGCGGCGGCGGCTTCCGGCAGTTCCGCGGCGTTGGTCGAGAGTGCCCAGGCGCCGTAATAGCTGTTGGAACGCGCCAGCGTCGCCGACACGTACATGTCCGCCAGCATGTGCTTGACGGCCTGGAACGAGCCGATCTGTCGGCCGAAAGCGATGCGGTCGAGCGCATAGTCGCGGCCCATCTCCAGCGCGCGGTCGGAGCCGCCGACCTGCTCGAACGCGCAGAGCACCGCGGCGCGATCGAGCACCTGAGTCAAGATGCTCCAGCCTTCGCCGGTCGCACCCAGCGGCTCGGCCTTGCAATCCCTGAAAGTGATCTCGGCCTGTCCGCGGGTTGGATCGAGATTGGTCAGGCTTTTCACTTCCACGCCGCCGTCCTTGAGATCGACAATGAACAAGGAGATGTCGCCGTCGCGCCCGCTCGATCCCGTGCGTGCCGCGACCACCGCGAAGTCGGCGATCGCGCCATCGGCGACCGGCTTCTTGACACCGTTGAGCACGCCATTCGCAGCCGAGAGCTTGACGTTCTTCGGTGAAGGATTGCCCTTACCCTCGAACAGCGCCAGCGTGCCGATCGCCTCGCCCGAGGCAATCGCCGGCAACCATTTCTTCTTCTGCGCGTCGCTTCCCGCGATCAGCAGCGCTTCGGCCGCGAGATAGACGGTGGAGGAAAACGGCACCGGTGCGTTCGCCCGGCCCATCTCTTCGGCGATCACGCAAAGTTCGAGATGGCCGGCGCCGGCACCGCCAAAGTCCTCTGGGATTGCGACACCGAGAAAACCCATCTCGGCGAGGCCCTTCCAGAGCTCCTTGTCGTACGGAGCCTTGCCGTCGAGGACTATCCGCACCGCCTTGGGCGAGCATTTCTCGGTGAGGAATTTGCGCGCCTGATCGCGGAGCTGCTTCTGGTCGTCGGAGAAATCGAAGTTCATGGCGCGTATCCGTGTTGATGATGTCGATTACTTGAGAATGATGACGTCTTGGTCGGGCTTGTCCGCATAAAGCCGCTCCACCAACGCGGCACGGCGCTCCAGGCCGGCGCGCTGGTTGATGTAGCCCTTGTCGGTGAGCTCGTTGCCGTCGATCGAGGGCGGTTCCTCCATCAGCATGGCGCGCGCGATGATGCGACTGCTGGCGCCTTCACACTCCTTGTTGTGAGCCTCCAGCCCGCGCCTGAAGCATGCGATCACCTCGGGGTGCTTCACGGCGTCCTCGAAGCTCAAATCGGGAGTACCGACGAGTTGGCGGCAGGCGTGCAGGTTCGGCCAGGCGAGCAGGCCGATGAAGGCGCGATCCTGCCCCGCGACCAGCGCATCATGCACGACGGGCGTCGCGGCGGCGATCGCATCTGTACGCAGCGAGCCTACATGAACGAAGGTGCCCGTGGTCAGCTTGAAGTCCTCGACCACGCGCCCGGCAAAGATGATGCCCTTCACCGGGTCGGTGTCGTCGACGAAGATTCCGGCGTCACCGATGCAATAAAACCCTTCCTCGTCGAACATTTTCTTCGTCAGGTCAGGCTGGCCGAAATAGCCCGGCGTGACGTTGACGCCGCGCAGACGCAGCTCGTATTTCGAGCCGCACGGCACCATCTTCAACTCGACGCCGGGGAACGGCAAGCCGATCAGACCGACGCGCTCGGTGTCCCAATAGGTACCAGTCGAGGTCGGCGCGGTCTCGGTCGAGCCCCAGCCGGTGTAGAACACGATGCGCTCGCCGGTGGTCTTCACGGCGAGAGCCTGCATGCGGTCGTAAAGATCATCAGGCAGGCGCGCGCCGCCATAGGCCATGATCGAGAGATTCTTGAAGAAGGATCGGCACAGCGCGTCGTCCTTCTCCATGGCGGCGGCGAGCGCGGCATAGCCGGCGGGCACGTTGGCGTAATAGGTCGGCGAGATCTCGCGCAGATTCCGGAGAGTTTCCTCGAATTGGCCCGGCATCGGCCGGCCGTCATCGATATAGAGCGTGCCGCCATCGACCAGGATCGGGTGAAACGCCGCGTTGCCGCCCATGGTGTGGTTCCAGGGCATCCAGTCCAGCATGGTCGAGATCGGACCGCCGGGATCGCGCGGCCGCACCTGCATCATCATCGCCGCATTGGCGCACATCATCGCTTGCGTGTTGATGACGGCCTTGGGCATGCCGGTAGAGCCTGATGTGAACAGCAGTTTGCCGACGGTCTCAGGCGTGATCTTCCCGATCGACGTTTCGACATCGGCAGTCACGGCTGTCGCCGCGAGCGCGGCAAAGCTGACGCTCTCGATGCCCTCGCAGGGCCGCAAGACGTGAACGACGGTGACGCCGGTGAGATCGAGCGCTTTCAGCGCCTTCTCGAAAGTCGGGCCGTCCTGCACCATCACCACGCCGGGCTTGATCAGGTCGAACAAATATTTCAGCTTGACGTGATCATGGCTCATCAAGGAGTAGGCGGGCGAGACCGGCGCGGCCGGGACGCGCGCCTGCATCGCGGCTTGCGTCATCAATGCGTGCTCGATCGAATTGCCGGAGAGGATCGCGACCGGGCGGCCATCGAGCGCGAGATTGAGCAGGCCTTGCGTCAGCGCATCCACGGTGCGCTTGGCTTCGCCATAGGACAATTTGCGCCATTCGCGGTTCGGGCCGCCACGCTGGGCAAGCCAGATCCGCTCGGGCGCGTCCTTCGCCCATTTTGCCAGCGAAGCCGGGATATGCGTCTCGTAGGTCTGCAGCGGGATGCGCGACTTCAGAACCACCGTGCCGTCGTTGCGGCGCTCGACGTCGATGTCGCGCGCGAGCCACTCAACCTTGCGAAAGGCGGGCTTCGTCATCACCGCCGCCGCGCTTCCACTCATTTTGCGTCTCCCGGAATTTCTCGTCCTTTACGGATCTTCATTGTCAGCGCCTGATATAGACAGGCTTTCGCTTCTCAAGGAAGGCCTTGATGCCTTCCGAAAACTCCTCGGAGCGGCTGCACAGGACCTGGTTGCGATCCTCCATCGCGATCACGGCTTCCAGCGATCCGGCATCGACACTCATGTTGAGACATTCCTTGGACAGGCGCAGGCCCACGGGCGAGGCCATGATCATCGCGTCGACATAGGGTTCGGCGGCGTCATCGAGCTTGTCCTCGTCGACGACCTCGGAGACGAGCCCGACCGCGAGCGCGCGTTCGGCGCCGATGAAGCGGCCCGTGAGGATCAGCTCCGAGGCAACCGAGACACCGACAAGGCGTGGCAGGAAATAGCTGGTGCCGATGTCGCAGCCGCCAAGGCCGAGCTTGATGAAAGCGCAGTTCATCCGCGCCGATCTCGTCGCGATGCGGATGTCGGAGGCGAGCGCCAGCGCAAAGCCGCCGCCGGCTGCCGCGCCCTGTACCAGCGCGAGGATCGGCTGCGGGCAGCGCCGCATCAGCATCACGATATCGGCGATGCGCCGCTGCGAGTCGAGCGACTCCGTGACACCGGGCGGCTCCTGCTGGCCGGCACGGCGCGCCATTGCGGCCTTGAGATCGAGTCCTGCGCAAAAATTCTTTCCGGCGCCCTTCAGCACCACGACGCGCGTGTCGCGGTTGCGCTGGAGGCCCTGGAAGTAGACGTTGAGCGCGTCGATCAGCGCAGGATCGAGCGCGTTGAGGTATTCGGGACGATTGAGCGTCACGGTGTCGACGCCGTCATTGTGCTCGATCAGCAGCGGTTGGGACATGAGGCGCCTCGTGCTTGCCGCCATTCGCGGTGCCGATTGCTGCGCCCTCTCCCCTTGTGGGAGAGGGCATGTACGCTGCGAACCCGGAATTCGCTTGGGTGAGGGGTCTGTCTCCGCGGATAGAGACCCCTCATCCGGCGCGCTACGCGCGCCACCTTCTCCCACAAGGGAGAAGGAAAAAGAGCCCTACCGCGGCGCCATGCGGATCGCGCCGTCGAGACGGATGGTCTCGCCATTGAGCATCGGGTTCTCGACGATGTGCACGGCCAGCGAGCCGTATTCATTGGCGTCGCCGAGACGCGCGGGGTGCGGCACCTGGGCACCGAGGCTCTTGCGGGCCTCTTCGTTCAAGCCCATCAGCAGCGGCGTCAGGAACAGGCCGGGCGCAATGGTGTTGACGCGGATCTTCTGGCTCGCGAGGTCGCGCGCCGCCGGCAGGGTGAGACCGACGACGCCGCCCTTCGACGCCGCATAAGCGATCTGGCCGATCTGGCCTTCGTAAGCCGCGACCGACGCGGTGTTGACGATGACGCCGCGCTCTTCACCGACCGGCTCGATCGTGACGAGGCGCTCGGCGAACAGACGCAGGCAGTTGAAGGTGCCGATCAGATTGACGTTGATGATGCGCGCGAACTTTTCCAGCGGGTAGACCCCATCGCGGCCGACAATGCGCTGCGAGCCACCGATGCCGGCGCAGTTCATCAGCACGCGCGCGACGCCGTGCGCGGCTTCCGCCTTGGCGATCGCCGCCTTGATCTGCTCCTCGCTGGTGACATCGGCGTGGAGCGCGATGCCCTTCACTTCGGCGGCAACCTTTTCGGCGTTTTCCTTGCTCTGATCGATCACGCCGATCTTCGCACCCTTGGCGGCCATGGCGCGGGCGGTCGCGGCACCAAGGCCCGACCCGCCGCCGGTGATGAGAACTGCAACGTCTTTCAACTGCATCGTAAGCTACCTTTTCCTTGGGCGTTTCTTCTCTAGACTTCTGCGTTCTGCCCGGATTATCCGGCCGCGGCAGCTTCCTCGATATTCGTGAGGATGCCGCCGCAGATCAGCGTTTCCATGTGCTTGATGTATTGCCGGCAAACGTCGTCGGTGACCGGGCCGACGCCGGTCGCACGCGACATCGCGTGCCGGCCGAAGAACAAATGATCGCAGGCGCCGATCAGGCTGGTGTAGAACAGCACCGGATCGGTGGCGCGGAATTCGCCCTGACTGACGCCTTCGGCGAGCAGGCGGCGATGAAAGTCGAGCAGCGGCGCGACGAAGAATTTCGAGACTTCGTCCGCGGAGCCCGCGACGCTCTCGTGCAACAGATAGTGGATCAGCCGGTTCATGTAGGGAAACCGGTGATAGGCGCGGATGATGCCGCCGATATGCAGCTTCAGCTTCGCGGTCGGCGTGATCGGCTGCGCCAGCAGATATTCGAGATTGGACAATTCCGTCCCCGCGTCGCGCTCGAGCAGCGCCAACAGCAGGCCGTCCTTGTTGCCGAAGTGATATTTGACCAGCGCGGCATTGGCGCCGGACTTCTGGGCGATGTCGCTCAGCGAAATCTCGATCGAGGAGCGTTCGATCATCAGCTCGCTCGCGGCCACGAGCAATTTCTCTGCCGTGGAATTCTTTCCGCTGGGGAGCCTGTTCGGTACGCTGGTCGTCACGGAGATCCCTGATTTTGGCGCGAGAGCGGCCGCAGATAAGCCCAAGCAGCGCCTCCCCACAAGAGTTAATTGATCGATTGACTAAACAACCGGTCACCCCTTAAATCCACCCCGACAACCAACCATTCAGAATAATCCAGGGAGAAACCGACATGGCCGAGGCTTATATCGTCGCCGCTGCGCGTACCGCCGGTGGGCGCAAGGGGGGCCGCCTCGCCGGATGGCATCCGGCCGATCTCGCTGCGAAGGTGCTGGACGAGTTGGTCGATCGCACCAAGGTCGATCCCGCTTTGGTCGAGGATGTGATCATGGGCTGCGTCATGCAGGTCGGCGAGCAGTCCAACAACGTCGCGCGCAATGCGATCATGGCCTCGAAACTGCCGGAAAGCGTGCCGGGCACCTCGATCGACCGCCAGTGCGGCTCGTCACAGCAGGCGCTGCACTTCGCAGCCCAGGCCGTGATGTCCGGCGCGATGGACGTGGTGATCGCCGCCGGCGTGGAATCGATGACGCGCGTGCCGATGGGCCTGTCGTCGCAGCTTCCGGCCAAGAACGGCTTTGGCAATTACAAGAGCCCAGGTATCGAGCAGCGTTATCCGAACATCGTGTTCAGCCAGTTCACCGGCGCCGAAATGATGGCCGAGAAGTACGGCCTGTCGAAGGACGAGCTCGACGAATACTCCTACAACAGCCATCAGCGCGCGATCGCGGCAACCCAGGCCGGCCACTTCAAAAAGGAGATCGTGCCGCTCGAGATCACCCGTGCCGACGGCTCCAAGGACACCCACCACATCGACGAGGGCATCCGCTTCGACGCCACACTCGACGGCATCAAGGGCGTCAAGCTGATCGCCGAGAATGGCAAGCTCTCCGCGGCCAGCGCCAGTCAGATCTGCGACGGCGCCTCCGGCGTGATGGTGGTGAACGAGCGTGGCCTGAAGCAGCTTGGCGTGAAGCCGCTGGCGCGCGTCCACCACATGACCATGATGGGCGGCGATCCCGTGATCATGCTCGACGCACCGCTGCACGCCACCAAGCGCGCGCTGGAAAAGGCCGGCATGACGATCGACGACATCGACCTGTTCGAGGTCAACGAGGCCTTTGCCTCGGTGCCGACCGGGTGGCTGAAGACCACCGGCGCCGATCCGGAACGTCTCAACGTCAATGGCGGCGCCATCGCGCTCGGCCATCCGCTCGGCGGCTCCGGCACCAAGCTGATGACGACGCTCGTTCACGCCCTGCATCAGCGCGGCAAGCGCTATGGCTTGCAGACCATGTGCGAAGGTGGCGGCATGGCGAACGTGACGATCGTGGAGCGGCTGTAAACCCGCATTGCATCGCTCAGGCATTCCCACATGAAGGGTCGTCCCGGCGCAGGCCGAGACCCATAACCACAGAAGTTTGTGGTTAGGACTAACTGGGCGACATCGCGTTTCGACAATCTGGATTGGTGGTTATGGATCCCGGCCCCCCGTGCACAATTGCGCACTAGGCCGGGATGACACCTTATCTTGTTGAGAGATCTCGACCATGACGCATCCGTCCGTCTACGCAAAGTCCACGCCCAAAAAGATCGCCTACCAGATGGCCGGGACCGGCAAGGCGATCACCTATCGCGAGCTCGAGGAGCTCTCGAACCAGGGCGCGCACCTGTTCCGCTCGCTCGGGCTGAAGGCCGGCGACCACATCGCGCTGCTGATGGAGAACCGCCTCGCCTTCATGGAGATCTGCTGGGCGGCGCAACGCAGCGGGCTCTACTACACCGCGATCAGCCGCTATTTGAAGCAGGACGAGATCGACTACATCATCGCCGATTGCGGCGCCAAGGTCGTGATTACGACACCGAAATGCGCCGACCAGATCAAGGCCCTGATCAAGGGTGCGCCCGGCGAGCCGGTCTTCTACATGATGGACGAGCCGCAAGCCGGCTTCCGCTCCTATGACAAGGAAGCGGCCGCGCAGCCGACAACGCCGATCGCCGACGAGGTCGCCGGCTATGACATGCTGTATTCGTCAGGCACCACCGGCCGGCCCAAGGGCATCAAGAAGGCGTTCGAGGGCAAGCCGATCGACGAGCCGAACGCGTTTCTGCGCGTGCTCTGCGCCGGCATGTGCGGCATGAACGCCGAGACGACTTATCTCTCACCGGCACCGCTCTATCACGCCGCTCCCTTGCGCTTCAACATGATGGCGGTCGTGCTCGGCGGCACTTCCATCATCATGGAGCACTTTGACGCCGAAGATTTCCTGAAGCTGGTCGAAACGTACAACGTAACGCAGGCGCAGCTCGTACCGACCATGTTCGTGCGCATGCTCAAGCTGCCGGACGAGGTCCGCAACCGCTACGACGTCTCGACGCTCAAGGGCGCGATCCACGCCGCCGCGCCCTGCCCGGTCGAGGTCAAGGCCAAGATGATTGAATGGTGGGGGCCGATCCTGATCGAGTACTACGCGGGTTCCGAAGGCAACGGCGTCACCGTCTGCAACTCGAAAGAATGGCTGGAGCACCGCGGCAGCGTCGGGCGCGCCGTGGTCGGCAAGATCAAGATCCTGGACGAGAACGACGATGAGCAGCCGACGGGCGAGATCGGCACCGTCTATTTCGCCGATGCGCCTGTTTTCACCTATCACAACGATCCCGAGAAGACGAAGAAGGCCTACAACGCAAAAGGCTGGTCGACGCTCGGCGACGTCGGCTATCTCGACAGAGACGGCTTCCTCTTTCTCACCGACCGCAAGTCCTACATGATCATCTCGGGCGGCGTGAACATCTACCCGCAGGAAACCGAGGACGTGCTCATCACCCACCCCGAGGTCGCCGACGTCGCCGTGTTCGGTGTGCCGAACGAGGAGATGGGCGAAGAGGTCAAAGCGGTGGTGCAGCCGCACGATCCCAAGCGCGCCGGCAAGGAGCTCGAGGCCGACCTGATCGCCTACTGCAAGAGCCGCCTCTCGACGATCAAATGCCCGCGCTCGATCGATTTCGAAGCCGAGCTGCCGCGCACGCCAACCGGCAAGCTGGTGAAGCGGCATCTGCGCGACAAATATTGGCCGAAGGCGGCGGCGAAGATCTAGCCAGCCGCCTGATCGCTTCAATCAAACAAGCTCGGCGTGTGGTTCACCAGCGCGCCTTCGATCTCGAGCATCTTCAGCTTCGTCACCACGCCGCCATTGGCCGAGAAGCCGCCGGGCTTGTTGCCGGCCGCCAGCACGCGGTGGCAGGGCACGACGATCGGGCAGGGATTGCGGCCGAGCGCCTGGCCGACGTCGCGCGACAGCTCGACACCGCCGAGCTGCTTGGCGATGTCGCCATAGGTGACGGTCTTGCCCGGCGGAATGGTGCGGGCGATCGCGTAGACGCCGCGGTTGAAGTCGGGCACCCCGTCGAGGTCGAGCGGGATGTCGGTGAGGTCATCCGGCTCGCCGGCGAGCAGCTTTGTAATGCGGTCGATTGCCTGCTGCACTTCGGCGGTCGGCTCGGCTTCGCTGGCGTCGGCATGGCGCTGGCTGATGCGGGTGCGGATCTTCTGCTCCCCGCCCATCGGCAGTTGCGTGCCGTTGATGCCGCGCGGACCCCAGGCAATGGCGCATAGGCCGATCTTGCTATCGAACAGGGCAAAATGCTGGTCGGTCATGGTTCGGTCCCTGGCTTGCGTTCCCTCGCACGCCCCCAATGTGAACTGAGCTAAAATCTAGGCTTGGAAATAGTTGCGATCCACCCGGTTTCCGGGAATCTTGCACAGGAGTTCCGCCTCCCCGTTTCGCGAGCCCAGAATGCAAAGCCTCCACGTCAACGGATACGACATGCCCTATCTCGACGTGGGCGAAGACCGGGACCGGCCGCCGCTGGTTTGCGTGCATGGTTCGCTCAACGACTTCCGTGTCTGGGGCTGCGTGCTCGGGCCGCTGACGCAGCGGCACCGGCTGATCTGCGTCAGCCTGCGGCACTTCTTCCCGGCGCGATGGGATGGCGTCGGCGACACCTATTCGATCGCCCAGCATGTCGACGACATCATCGCCTTCATCGACAAGCTCGACCTCGGCCCGGCCGATTTGATGGGCCATTCCCGCGGCGGGCACATCAGCTTCCGCGTCGCGCAGCGGCGGCCGAATTTGCTCCGGCGGCTGGTGCTGGCCGAGCCCGGCGGCGAGCTCGATGCGAGCCTCGATCCCGACTACGCCGGCGGCCCCTCGCCGCTGCTGGCGCGGTTCACGGCCTCGGCCGAGAAGATCGCGGCCGGTGACATCGACGGCGGCCTCGCGGTCTTCGTCGACACGCTGGAAGGCGCCGGCACCTGGCCGCGGCTGCCGGCGCTGGTGAAGCAGAACCTGCGTGACAACGCCTTCACGCTGATCGGCCAGGTCCGCGACAACCGCCCGCCATTCTCGAAGGCGGACGCGGAGTCCATCAAGATACCGACGCTGTTCATCCTGGGCGCGCGGACCAAGGGCCTGCTGCCGAAAGTGCTGCATGCGCTGGCGGCGCATGTGCCGTATTCCAGGACGGCCGTCATCCCGAACGCAACGCACCCGATGTTCGAGCAGGCGCCGCAGAGATACTCCGAAGTGGTGCTGGATTTTCTGGCGGGCTGATCATGCAGACATTTCGCGTCAATGGTTACGACGTGGCCTACCTCGAAGTGGGACGAGGCCTGCCGCTGGTCTGCGTGCACGGCACGCTCGGCGATTTCCGCACCTGGTATTCAGTGCTCGGTCCGCTGTCGAAATCGCATCGCGTGATCTCGGTGAGCCTGCGGCATTTCTTTCCCGAGCATTGGGATGCCGTCGGCGACGACTACAAGATGGCCCAGCACGTCGCCGACGTGATCGCTTTCATCGAGCAGGTCGAACCCACGCCGGTCGATTTGATGGGCCATTCGCGCGGCGGCCACATCGCGTTTCGCGTGGCGCAGTCGCGGCCGGATCTGTTGCGAAAGCTGGTGCTGGCCGAGCCCGGGGGCGATCTCGATGCGAGCCTGCCGGTGCCTGCGGGCACGCCCACGCGCCTGCCGCTGGCCGCGCGCACGGCGCGGTCGGTCGAGATGATCCGCGCCGGCGACATCGAGGGCGCGCTGCAGAACTTCTACGAAGGCATCGAAGGCGACGGCTCGTGGCGGCGCGTGCCGGCGGCGGCGAAGCAGCAATTGCGCGACAACGCCATCACCTTCCTGGGCCAGATCAACGAGCAGCGCAGGCCCTACACGCTCGCGGACGCGCAGGCGATCAGGACGCCGACGCTCCTGATCGGCGGCGGCGCGACGACGGGGAGCCTGTCGGTGATGTGGCGCGTGCTGGCTGAGCATATCGCCGGGGCGAAGACGGCCGTGATCCCCAATGCCGGCCATTGGATGTTCGAGCAGGCTCCGCTGGAGTTCGGCGAGGCGGTGAGCGCGTTTCTGGCGGAGTAGCCGCGCACCCCTCTTTCTTTTTCCTCGAAAACAACCCCATGCACAGTAGCTGAGCCCAGCAATATCAACGGCTTGGCGAAGCGCAAAAATGGGGTCGGACGCCACGTTGGCCGCGCTTGACGTCCTTCCCCTCTCGCCGTAGCTTCGAATACGGAATTCCGTATTCCTTGTCATGGTCTCGGAGCTGCCAGCGTGATCCCTCTCGACCCGCTTCCGAACCTGATCGACCAGGTCTATGCGCGGATCCTGGAGGCGATCTCCGACCGCACGCTGCAGCCTGGGCAGCGAATCCGGCAGAACGAGCTCGCCGACAGGCTCGGCGTGTCGCGCCAGCCGGTGTCGCATGCGCTGCACCTGTTGCACCGGCAGGGACTCGTCGCCGAAAGCGGCCGGCGCGGCTTTGAAGTCACCCAGCTCGATCCCGCACGCATCCGCCAGCTCTACGAGGTGCGCGGCGCAATCGATGCGCTGGCGGCGCGGCTTGCCGGCGAACGCGCGGCAAGCGATGCGGCGGGACGCGCGCGGCTGGAGGCGGCGCTCGCCGCCGGGCGCGGGATCGATGGCAAGACCACGCTCACCGAGCTGATCGCGCTCGATGTCGAGTTTCATCGCGCGATCTATCGGCTCGCCGGCAATCCCGTGATCGAGGAGACGATCACGCCGCAATGGCCGCATATGCGCCGCTCGATGGCGACGGTGCTGTCCGAGCTCGATTATCGTGGCAGTGCCTGGGCCGAGCATGCCGACATTGCCGGCCATATTTTAGCAGGCGATGCGAAGGCGGCCGAACGCGCGGCGCTTGCGCACGCGCAGACGGCGGGACGGATGACCGAGGAGAGACTGAGGTCGACGGAAGAGGCGGCGTAACCGCACACGCTGTCGTTCCGGGGCGATGCGCAGCATCGAGCCCGGAATCCATCGGACGGCCTACGCTGCGGAGAAATGGATTCCGGGCTCACGCTTCGCGTGCCCCGGAATGACAACAAAACAAACCAAAAGGAGGACGCGACGTGAAACTGTCCCAGGAGCAATTGGAGTTCTTCCACCGCGAGGGCTGGCTGTTCCTGCCCGAATTGTTCAGCCCGGAGGAGGTCGATCTCCTCGCGCGCGAGGCGGTTGCCATCTATGACGCGAACCGGCCGGAAGTCTGGCGCGAGAAGAGCGGCGCGCCGCGCACCGCCTTTGCTGCGCATCTCTACAACGAGGCCTTCGGCATCCTCGGCGCGCATCCGCGCATGATCGACCCGGTCGAGCAGCTGTTCGGCGAGCAGGTCTACATGCACCAGTTCAAGATCAACGCAAAATCCGCCTTCACCGGCGACGTCTGGCAATGGCACCAGGATTACGGCACCTGGAAGCGCGACGACGGTATGCCGGAGCCGCGCGCGATGAACATCGCGATCTTCCTCGACGAGGTGATGCCGATCAACGGCCCGCTGATGCTGGTGCCGCAGAGCCAGAACGCCGGCGACCTCAAGGCCTCGCATGACCTTGCGACGACCTCCTATCCGCTGTGGACGCTGGACGAGGAGACCGTGACGCGGCTGGTCAAGCAGGGCGGCATCGTGGCGCCGACGGGGAAGCCCGGCGGCATGCTGATGTTCCACGGCAATCTCGTGCATGGCTCGGCCGGCAACATCACACCCTATCCGCGCAAGATCGTGTACCTGACCCTGAACGCGGTTTCGAACTACATCCGCACCCCGACGCGCCCGGAGTACATCGCGCATCGCGATTTTGCGCCGATCAAGACGGTGGACGACGACGCGCTGCTGCGGCTCGCCCGTGCGCCGCGGCAGGCGGCGGAGTAAGCGTCATTCCGGGGCGGCGCGTAGTGTCGAGCCCGGAATCCATCAGGCCGCAGAAGTCGCGGATGGATGGATTCCGGGCTCGCGCTTCGCGCGCCCCGGAATGACGAGCTTCAATCGTTGCGCTTAGGACAAGCCCCATGAACCTCTTCCGCCTCCTCCAGGCCCGCGCTGCCGCCGGCAAGCCCGTCCGCGTGGCGCTGATCGGCGCCGGCAAATTCGGCTCGATGTTTCTGGCGCAGGTGCCGCACACGCCGGGGCTGGAGGTGCCCATCATCGTCGACATCGATCGCGACCGCGCGCGCGAGGCCTGCCGCACCGTCGGATGGGACGATGGCCGCATCGGCGCCACCGTCTTCACCGATGACGGCGCGCGCGCCATTGCCGGCGGCGCGATGGACGTGGTGGTGGAGGCGACCGGCAATCCGGCCGTCGGCATCAAGCACGCCCGCGCGGCGATCGCGGCGGGCAAGCATATCGTGATGGTCAATGTCGAAGCCGACGTGCTGGCGGGTCCGCTGCTCGCCGAGGAGGCCCGCAAGGCCGGCGTGGTCTATTCGCTCGCCTATGGCGACCAGCCGGCGCTCACCGCGGAGATGGTGGATTGGGCCCGCGCCACCGGCTTTCACGTGGTCGCCGCCGGCAAGGGGACGAAATATCTGCCGGCCTATCACGACGTGACGCCGGATGGCGTCTGGCAGCATTACGGGCTGACCGCGGGCGAGGCGCAATCGGCCGGGATGAATCCGCAGATGTTCAACTCCTTCCTCGACGGCACCAAATCGGCGATCGAGATGGCCGCGATTGCGAACGCCTGCGGACTGGACGTGCCCGCGGAGGGCCTGCTGTTTCCACCCTGCGGCGTCGACGACCTCCCGCACATCATGCGGCCGCGCAGCAGGGGCGGCGTGCTGGAGCGATCGGGCGTCGTGGAGGTGGTCTCCTCGCTCGAGCGCGACGGAAGGCCGGTGTTTCGCGATCTGCGCTGGGGCGTTTACGTCGTGCTGGAGGCGCCGAACGACTACGCCGCCGACTGCTTCAGGCAATACGGCCTGAAGACCGGCGGCAGCGGACGGTACGCGGCGATGTACAAACCGTACCATCTGATCGGCCTCGAACTGAATATCTCGGTGCTGTCGGCCGCGCTGCGCGGCGAGCCGACCGGGCAGCCCCATGGTTTCCGCGGCGACGTCGCCTCGGTGGCCAAACGCAATCTGCGCGCCGGCGAGATGCTGGACGGCGAAGGCGGCTACACGGTGTGGGGCAAGCTGGTGCCGGCGGCCGCGAGCCTCAAGGCCGGCGCGCTCCCGATCGGCCTGGCGCATCGCGTGAGGCTGAAGCACGACGTCGCCCATGGCGAGATCGTGCGCTGGAGCGATGTCGAGTTCGACGCAGGCAACGAGACGGTGAAGACGCGGAGGGCGATGGAGGCGGCGTTCGCAAGCGCAGAGTAGGCCGCGCATTCATAAATCGGGATTCATTGGTGCGGCCTGAGCGATGTGCGCTGGCCGACGTTTTGCGGGCCCAAGCTGAACATCGACTCAGGTCAGCTACGGGCCCAGAAGCGGACATCAACAGGACGATGCCAAAGTCATGGCAGCTTGTCGTCGGTCAATCAATCCAGCCAATGATGCCAAGAAACCAACCACCAAAGAAAGAGGTGATAAGCAGGATAAGCCAGTGCACAAATTCCTGCACACATGACGGGCCACATCGCCGCACGCCGCTGCTGACGGTTCAGCCGTCCCTGAAGGTTTCGTGGTAGAGATCCAGCTCGACGGTACGCCACTGCGGCGCTCAAGACGACCACGATCAGACAGGCAGTGAGGAAGTACATGGCCACAATCCTTTGGCGCCCTAGTTTGTACTGGCTAGGACCTAGAGAAGGGCTTGCCGAGCAGATCGAAGTTTACCGACTGCGATATTAGTTCCCTAACTGGACGCGATGACCACGAGGTCTGCTAGGGGTCAATTGCGGCGGTTTCCCGCTGAGCGACCGACTCCGGTCCTCGTCTGCGTCCGGAAATGTCGCTGCACTGCGCGACGGGCGCGATGGGCCAATTCCCGACACGTCCCCAAGCACATCGGAGGGCCAATGACACCTACGGCCGCACTTCGAAGTAAGTCTTGCCGCCTCGTTCGAATCCTGCTCGCTCGTAGAAGCGCAGGGTCGCCTCACGCTTGGACCCCGTCGCCAAGTGGACCTTATAGCAATCGGCCTGCGATGCGATCTCAAGCGCATAGGTGAGAACCCGTCGCCCGAGCCCTGATTTGCGATGGTCGGCGTGGGTGACTACATTCTCAATGACGCCATATGATCGGCCGCCCCGAGACAGATTGGGAACAATTGCAAGCGTGCACGACGATAGAAGCTGTTCACCTGCTTGCGCCACGATCACAGTCATAAACCTCGATGAAAGCAGGTTGGACCAGACGCGCTCAGCCGTAGCTGACTCCAGTTGAGCTTCGTGCGGATGGAGATGCCGGTAAAGGTTCAAAACCTGATGCAGGTCGTGTTCTGTTGCGTGACGGACAATAGCCTCTTTCATGTAGTGATCTCTTGCAAAGCAAGTCGCAGTTGCGGAGCAAATTGCAACGACAATCTCATATACGAGGCCGCACTGTCTCCAGAAGTTTCAGAGCCTCCACCACCGAATTGCAGATCAATTGGTCATCCGGTTTGCGGTCCTCTTTGAGCTTCTCGACGTTCGCGCGATCAACCCAGAGAGTTTCTGACACTTTGCCGGTTTCCAGAGCTGGTTTTGTGAGGTCCCCGTCGACGGTCACGATGAACTGTCGTTCTTCGTAGGGTGTCGGCCCATAGCTCCAATATTTAGGTGTTAGCTCAAGAACGATGTTTTTGAGGTGCCAGCCTGTCTCCTCATGTATTTCCCGGCGCAGAGCAGAAAGAACGTCCTCGTCGTCTTCGACGTGCCCGCCGATCAAGTCCCAACACCCGGGAAATAACTCACGCGTCGATGAGCGCCTTTGCACAAAGACGCGTCCTCGACCGTCAACGACAACGCGTCCGCAATGAACTGCCTTCTTGGTGACATTTTCGTCGGTCTCGGAGTGTGGTAGATTAGCCTTTGCGGCGCCCACTTGAGGCCGATGCCGTGGCCTCAAGGTCCGATTTTGATCCAGCCGTACGAGCTCCGCAACGGGTCCACAATCTGACCTAGTAACGTCCCCGACATATCGGCTTTGGTTCTCGGTCAGGGAAGTAGCCGCTCCTGCTTCGCCTGCCTGAACCACTTCCGGAACATGTCTTCCGTCTCCATCATCTCGGTGAAGCCGGCGCGGTTGATCTTCACGGTCGAGACGATCGAGGGCGGACCCGATTCGGCGTGGCCGTAGCGCAGGCTGTAATCGGCGTATTGGAACGAGAGGCCTACGAATTCGGCCAGCGCCGGCGATGCAAGGTCGTGCTTGCGCCGCAGCGCATCCCAAGGACCGAGCCAGCCTGGAAATGCCTTCGCGAGCGACAGCGGGACCGGCTTGCCCGGCTTCATCTCCAGCGCGTCGGCGACCGCAGGCCAGATGTTCTCCCAGGTGAAGACGTCGCCATTGGTCACGTTGAAGGCCTCGTTGCGCGCGGCCTCGGCCTCGCCCGACCAGGCGATGGCGCGGGCGAGGAGATCGACATCGACGGCCTGCCCCACCCGCGCGGCGCCGCCGGGGTAATCGAGCAGCCTGCCCTGCTCGCGCAGCATCGCGGCATAGACGCCGAGCGGCGGGATCAGGTCCATGGCGCCGCCCATGGCGAGGCCGACGATCAGCACCGGCCGCAGGATGCTCCAATGCCAGCTCTTGCCGGCTTGAAGTTCGCGCAAGAAGTTTTCCTGTGCCCAGTAGAAGTTGGGCTGCTCGTACATTTCGGAGCGGCCTTCGCGGGCCGGCACGGTCAAGGGGCGCACGTGGACGCCGTAGGCCTTGGTGCCCTGCAGCAGAGCGACGTGCCTGAGGCCGGGCGCCACAGGCTCGAGGGCACCCATCAGATTGCGCAGCATCAGGTCGT
>NZ_JBVVPC010000034.1:0-25000 GCF_055807355.1 Bradyrhizobium sp. Ken01 | reverse complement strand
TCTTTCGCGGAGAACCAGCTATTTCCCAGTTTGATTGGCCTTTCACCCCTAACCACAAGTCATCGGAGTCTTTTTCAACAGACACCCGTTCGGTCCTCCAGTGAGTGTTACCTCACCTTCAACCTGCTCATGGCTAGATCACTAGGTTTCGGGTCTAATACAACGAACTTGACGCCCTATTCAGACTCGCTTTCGCTACGCCTTCGCCTATCGGCTTAAGCTTGCTCGTTAAATTAAGTCGCTGGCCCATAATACAAAAGGTACGATGTCACCCAGAACGTATCTTGGGCTCCATCTGTTTGTAGGTGTCCGGTTTCAGGTCTATTTCACTCCCCTCGTCGGGGTGCTTTTCACCTTTCCCTCACGGTACTGGTTCACTATCGGTCGCTGAGGAGTACTTAGGCTTGGAGGGTGGTCCCCCCGCGTTCAGACAGGATTTCACGTGTCCCGCCTTACTCGTGGATACATCATCGCATTACTCGTACGGGGCTATCACCCTCTAAGGCCCAGCTTTCCTGACTGGTTCCGATTGTCTTTGATGTATCACTGGCCTGGTCCGCGTTCGCTCGCCACTACTAACGGAGTCTCTGTTGATGTCCTTTCCTCCAGGTACTTAGATGTTTCAGTTCCCTGGGTTTGCTTGAAACCTCCTATGTATTCAGAAGTCTCATACCTTCTATTGATAACCGGAAATCCAAAACCTCTTCGATCGAAATCTAAAGGCTTAGGCATCTCACATTTCTGTTCGAACCCCACACCACAGTCTTTCGACTGAGGTCTTGGAGTTCCGGCTATCGAAGGTGGGTTTCCCCATTCGGAAATCCATGGATCAAAGCTTCTTCGCAGCTCCCCACGGCTTATCGCAGCGTAGCACGTCCTTCATCGCCTCTCAGCGCCAAGGCATCCACCGAACACCCTTAAGGCACTTGATTGCTCTCATTATCAATGTCCACACACTCGGCAGAATGTTGTCTGCAGAACTACCTTGCGGCACGCGCCCTCGATGAACGCTATCTGCAGCCGGACAATGATTAGAAAGACCAGCTTGCTTCGTAAGATCGTTCCGATAGCGAGGCGGTCAAGCTTCGCTAAAAGGATCATTTACAACTCGCTTGTCTTTCAATGCAGCCTTGTGAGCTACCCTGGAAGACGCACGAGCGCCGAAATGATCCGGAGATAATGAAGTATCGCGCAACAATTACTTGTTGCCCGATCCAACTCGGATCGATCTCCTCTTTACGATGTCAGAAATCACGCAGCTTACTGTCCATCCGGACTAGTAAGTGCGAAGTGATGTTTCGCGGACGACGGCATGAGCAGTCGGTGATCAAACCATCTGGTGGAGCCAGACGGGATCGAACCGACGACCTCATGCTTGCAAAGCACGCGCTCTCCCAGCTGAGCTATGGCCCCGTAACCAGAAGACGAATGCTCACTCGATGAGTGTGGTGGGCCTGGGAAGACTTGAACTTCCGACCTCACGCTTATCAAGCGCGCGCTCTAACCAACTGAGCTACAAGCCCCTAACGCATATCCAGTCAAGGACCAGGGATTCTGCAAGGTTGCAGCCCCAGCGCGTGTTCGTCCGCGAAGAAAGAGAAACGAAGACGGCGAAATCCCGCCAATGCAGCTCAACGATCCTGACGACCGTTGGCCACTGATGTTTCTAAAACGGTTCGATAGAAGCAAGCTTCTGAAGAACCATCCTTAGAAAGGAGGTGATCCAGCCGCAGGTTCCCCTACGGCTACCTTGTTACGACTTCACCCCAGTCGCTGACCCTACCGTGGCCGGCTGCCTCCCTTGCGGGTTAGCGCACCGTCTTCAGGTAAAACCAACTCCCATGGTGTGACGGGCGGTGTGTACAAGGCCCGGGAACGTATTCACCGTGGCGTGCTGATCCACGATTACTAGCGATTCCAACTTCATGGGCTCGAGTTGCAGAGCCCAATCCGAACTGAGACGGCTTTTTGAGATTTGCGAAGGGTTGCCCCTTAGCGTCCCATTGTCACCGCCATTGTAGCACGTGTGTAGCCCAGCCCGTAAGGGCCATGAGGACTTGACGTCATCCCCACCTTCCTCGCGGCTTATCACCGGCAGTCTCCTTAGAGTGCTCAACTAAATGGTAGCAACTAAGGACGGGGGTTGCGCTCGTTGCGGGACTTAACCCAACATCTCACGACACGAGCTGACGACAGCCATGCAGCACCTGTGTTCCAGGCTCCGAAGAGAAGGTCACATCTCTGCGACCGGTCCTGGACATGTCAAGGGCTGGTAAGGTTCTGCGCGTTGCGTCGAATTAAACCACATGCTCCACCGCTTGTGCGGGCCCCCGTCAATTCCTTTGAGTTTTAATCTTGCGACCGTACTCCCCAGGCGGAATGCTTAAAGCGTTAGCTGCGCCACTAGTGAGTAAACCCACTAACGGCTGGCATTCATCGTTTACGGCGTGGACTACCAGGGTATCTAATCCTGTTTGCTCCCCACGCTTTCGTGCCTCAGCGTCAGTATCGGGCCAGTGAGCCGCCTTCGCCACTGGTGTTCTTGCGAATATCTACGAATTTCACCTCTACACTCGCAGTTCCACTCACCTCTCCCGAACTCAAGATCCTCAGTATCAAAGGCAGTTCTGGAGTTGAGCTCCAGGATTTCACCCCTGACTTAAAGACCCGCCTACGCACCCTTTACGCCCAGTGATTCCGAGCAACGCTAGCCCCCTTCGTATTACCGCGGCTGCTGGCACGAAGTTAGCCGGGGCTTATTCTTGCGGTACCGTCATTATCTTCCCGCACAAAAGAGCTTTACAACCCTAGGGCCTTCATCACTCACGCGGCATGGCTGGATCAGGCTTGCGCCCATTGTCCAATATTCCCCACTGCTGCCTCCCGTAGGAGTTTGGGCCGTGTCTCAGTCCCAATGTGGCTGATCATCCTCTCAGACCAGCTACTGATCGTCGCCTTGGTGAGCCATTACCTCACCAACTAGCTAATCAGACGCGGGCCAATCTTTCGGCGATAAATCTTTCCCCGTAAGGGCTTATCCGGTATTAGCACAAGTTTCCCTGTGTTGTTCCGAACCAAAAGGTATGTTCCCACGCGTTACTCACCCGTCTGCCGCTGACGTATTGCTACGCCCGCTCGACTTGCATGTGTTAAGCCTGCCGCCAGCGTTCGCTCTGAGCCAGGATCAAACTCTCAAGTTGGACTTGAACTTTGAACCGGCTGATCACAACGTTTTGACGAGGTCCCACCATTTTTCATCAACCGAAGTCGATGAGCTGCCCGCGATTCACATCGCTGGCAACGATGGTGTAACCTTAAAACGTGTACCGCCGAAGTCTTTCGTCCCCTCTCAGAACTCAAAAGCCGAAGCTCTTCAGTATCCGAGAGGCGCAAGGACTCCGCCGTCCACGTTTCTCTTTCTTCATCTTCACTTGTCAAACAGCCCGGGACCAGGAGGCCCCAACCTTCCAGAGAGGAAGGGTTCCGACACCCTTACCGACGATGGATGAACTCCAATCGACTTACGTCGACTGTTGTGTCACTCAACAAGGTGAGGAGCATCAGTGGCGCGTTCGCTCGCCTTGGTCAGTGACCCGGCGGCGCCGCGCTCAGTGGTCGGGTTATAGGCCCCACCCATCGGGGTTGTCAACGACCATTGTCAGAAAATCGTCGCACGGTGGATTGTTCGAAAAATCCACGCGTTTACAGCGGGTTAGAAAGTCGCCGAGCGGCTGGATCGGGCCAGTGCGGAGAAAAAACCCAAAAAAAGTTTGGGCCCGAGGGGGCTCCGGAGGCGGCATGGAGGCGCCTTGAACGCGGCCTGGACCTGACTTGGAGCGCCCGCCCCTGGAAGGCCCCTGGCGCCCGGCCGTTTCCGGAAACTTTTCCATATTAGGCGCCGTACTTGAGCCACAATCCCCCGGCGTTCTGGTACAGACAAAGCTTGAATCGCAGGGATGCCAGTGGGGGCTGCCGGCGGTTCGTGTGGGGTCAGAGGAAGGCGATCATCCGATGAAGCGGCCTTCTTCAGACATTCGAGACACATCGAGAGATCTTTTTTCCGCTTAGCTGTTCGTAATTTCGGCCGGTCCGTCATCTGGGCCTTCTGACCGCGGACGCCTATGCGGCTTGCCTTTTCCAGAGACGCCCCAGAGAGGGCGGCGTAAGGAGGGGCTCGAAACAGGGTTGCCCGGAACGGGGCTGCTCGAAATCGGGCTCTCGGGTCGTTGATTGGGGGACTTGGGTTGAACCACAGGACGTCACGCGGCGCTTACGGGCGTGAGACCGGGATCATCGATCTCGGCCACGAGCCGCCGCTGTCCGTCGATGGTTCCGAAGCCGCGGTCATCGATCGCCGCCGCGTCTCGGTGCAATGGTTCAGCGGGACAATTCTGACCGGACTTTGCGGCGCAGCCCTGATCGGCGGCGCCGTTTTCGCTTCACTCGACGGCGAGATGACCTTCGCCAAGGTACCGGAGCGCGTCGAAGGCGCGCTGCGCGGTGCATTCGGCGCAGCCGACCGCGCCGCCACGCTGCACAAGAGCGACCGCCTACCGCCGCCGAACGAATCCACGGCCTCGCGCAACATCGTGCGCGTCTCGACTGTCGCCCGCGTCGGCAACCGCGACGTGATGCGGGTGCGTCCCTTCATCCGGATCGCCGGCAATCTGTCGATGACGACGAGCGACCTGTCGGCGAAGATCCCGCCGTTCAACGCCCAGCGCCTTCTCACCGATGTCGGCTCCGATCCGAAGACGGCATCCGAGGATCCGAACAATCCGGAAGCCGTCGAACCCGACGCCGAGGTCTCCTTCGTCACCAAGGACCTCTCCCAGGTGCTGCCGAAAGCCAAGATTACCGCAGTGGTGGCGCTCGACGACATCCTGATGCGGGTCCGCGATGCCGCCAACTGGCGCGGCAATGGCGGGGTGCGCTACGCCGCGCTCTCCAATGCTGCGGCCGACGTCTCCGGCGCGACCGGCCCGTCCGAGATCAGAAGCGCCTACGCCACCGAAGTGTCGCCGTCCGATCCCTATGCCGGCTTCGAGACGCGCGTGGTGCCGGAAAACGTCACGCTGCTGCCGAAGACCAAGGAACAGATCACCGGCGGCAATCCCAACGGCGAACGCGTCCACGTGGTCAAGAAGGGCGACAGCGTCGCCGGCGTGCTGCGCGATCTCGGCGCCACGGCCGAGGAGATCAAGGCGATCACCGCGACGCTCGGTCCGCGCGGCCGCGACGGGGGCCTGAAGGAAGGCGAGAAGCTGCGCATCCTGATGGCGCCCGCAAGCCCCGGCGCCCGTCTGCAGCCCTACCGCGTCGTCATCGCCAACGAGACCATGGTCGAGGCGATCGCGGCGCTGTCCGATCTCGGCAAATATGTCGCGGTCGACGTCTCCAGCATGAATACCGTCGCGGACGCGGCGGCGAACGCCAACAGCGACGACGATGACGACGATGACGGCACGGGCGTGCGGCTCTACCAGAGCATCTACGAGACCGCGATGCGCAACAAAGTGCCGATGCCTGTCATCGACGACATGATCAAGATCTATTCCTACGACGTCGATTTCCAGCGCAAGGTGGCGCCGGGCGATTCATTCGACGTGTTCTACGCCGGCGAAGACGAAGGCGTGACCGCGAGCGAAAAGAACGACGTGCTGTTCGCTTCGCTTACGCTCGGCGGCGAGACCAAGAAATACTACCGCTACCAGAGCCCCGACGACGGCGTCGTCGACTACTATGACGAGACCGGCAAGAGCGCGAAGAAGTTCCTGGTGCGCAAGCCCGTCAACAACGCCATCATGCGCTCCGGCTTCGGCGGCCGCCGTCACCCCATCCTCGGCTACGTGAAGATGCATACCGGCGTCGACTGGGCCACCTCCTACGGCACGCCGATCTTCGCCTCCGGCAACGGCGTGATCGAGAAGGCCGGCCCCGAGGGCGGCTACGGCAAATACATCCGCATCAAGCATAACAACGGCTACGAGACCGCCTATGGCCACATGTCGGCCTTCGCCAAGGGCATGGAGCCCGGCAAGAAGGTGCGGCAGGGCCAGGTGATCGGCTTCGTCGGTTCGACCGGCGCGTCGACCGGCCCGCACGTCCACTACGAAATCCTGGTCAACGGCCGCTTCGTCGATCCGCTGCGTGTGAAACTGCCGCGCGGCCGCTCGCTGGAAGGCCCGATGCTGGCCGGTTTCGAGAAGGAGCGCGACCGGCTCGACGGCATGATGAGCGGCCGCGCCGGCGCCATCGCCCGGATGTCGGACGCAACCGGCGGACCTTTGCAGGTCACCAATCGGTAAAGCCCGCGAACCGGCCGAGATCGGCCGGTCATCTTCAAACACGATCCGGATTTGACGTCGACGCGCGAGGCTCGCTTGGCGGCATCACAACGTCAAGTTTCGTTTGCCAAAGCGGCGTGAGGAGCGAATACTTTCCAAAAAACGGGAGGTCTCGCCATGAAGAACAGGCTCGCCTGCGCAGCCTTCGTCGCTGCGATTGTCTCCGTCACCAGCGTTTCGGCCGAAAACTGGGAGGTTACCCGGCTCGTCCCGGGCTCGGCGTTCCATGGCGTGCACGGGCTTGCGATCGACAAGGCGGGCCATCTGTTTGCCGGCAGCGTCGCGGGCGCGGCGCTCTACGAGGTCGACATCGCCGGCGGTACCGCCAAGGTTGCAATCCCCGCCCCGGTCGGAATGGCCGACGACATCGCGTTCGCGCCTGACGGCACCATGGCCTGGACCGGCTTCCTGGCCGGCGATCTTTATTCGCGCAAGGGCGACGGCCCGATCAATAAACTCGCTTCCGGCCTTCCCGGCATCAATTCGCTCGCCTTCCGCAAGGACGGCAGGCTGTACGCCACCACCGTCTTCCTCGGCGACACGCTCTACGAGATCGACGTCGAGGGCATCAAACCGCCGCGCCAGATTATGGAGAAGATGGGCGGCCTCAACGGCTTCGAGTTCGGTCCCGACGACAAGCTCTACGGTCCGCTCTGGTTCAAGGGACAGGTCGCAAAGGTCGACGTCGACAAGGCCGAGCTGACCGTCGTCGCCGATGGCTTCAAGGTCCCGGCCGCGGTGAACTTCGATTCCAAGGGTAATCTCTGGGTGGTCGACACCGCGCTCGGCCAGCTCGTTCGGGTCGATCCCAAATCGGGCGCCAAGACCATGGTCGCGCAATTGAAGCCGTCGCTGGACAATCTCGCGATCGACGACAAGGACCGAATCTATGTCTCCAACATGGCCGACAACGGCATCCAGGAGGTCGATCCGGCGACCGGCCAGGCGCGGCAGGTCATCATCGGCAAGCTCGCCTTGCCCGGCGGCATCGGCGTCACGTCGGAGAACGGCAAGGATACGATCCACGTCGCCGACGTGTTCGCCTATCGCACGGTGGACGGTGCGACCGGCGAGGTCACCGAGAAGGCCCGCATGCACGCCGCCGGCGTCACGCTCGAATATCCGATGAGCGCAACGGCGAAAGGCAACGACGTGGTCCTGTCGAGCTGGTTCACCGGCACGGTGCAGGTGATCGACGGCAAGACCGGGGCCACCCGCGACATGCTGCACGGCTTCAAGGCGCCGCACGACGCGCTCGTGCTCGCGGACGGCAGCATCCTGGTGGCCGAGCTCGGCACCAAATCGCTGGTCCGCGTCAGCGGCGAGCACGGCAAGGACCGCACCCCGCTGATCGGCGGCCTCGAGGGCCCGGTCGGGCTCGTCGCCGGATCGCGTGGCGAGGTCTATGTCAGCGAGGCTTTTTCCGGCGTCGTCTCCATGATCGAGAGCAACGGCGAGAAGACCGTGGTCGCCAAGGACCTGAAAATGCCCGAGGGAATCGCACGCGCCAGCGACGGCAAGCTGATCGTCGCGGAGGTCGGCGCGAAGCGCTTGATCGAGATCGCGCCGGAGACCGGCAAGGTGACCGAGATCGCCGCCAATCTTCCAATCGGCCTGACCGGCGCGCCCGGAGGACTGCCAACCCACATCCCGACGGGCGTCGGCATCGGGGAATCCGGCACGATCTATTTCTCTTCTGACATCGAGAACGCGATCTACAAGGTCACGAAGAAATAAGTCGCCGCAGTAAGTTCGCCAACAACCCGCAAAACAAATCGCCCCGGAGAGATTGACCTCTCCGGGGCGGCTTGTTGTTCCAGGCTTCGAATGCCGGCGCTCAGTTCAGCTTCCGCTTCGACACCGGCGCCTCGAACTGGGCGATCTCCGCGGTCTGCGGCACCTTGCCGTTGAAGGTCAGCACGTTGCCTTCGGACGAGATCGCAACGCTGTCGCCGTCCTTGACGTCGCCGGCCAGGATCATCTCGGCGAGCGGATCCTGGACGTGACGCTGGATTACGCGCTTGAGCGGCCGCGCGCCGTAAGCGGGATCCCAGCCCTTGGCGGCGAGCCAGTCGCGGCCCGCAGCGTCGAGCGTCAGCACGATCTTGCGATCGGCCAAAAGCTTCTGCAGCCGCGCGAACTGGATTTCGACGATCCGGCCCATCTCGCTCCTCTGCAAGCGATGGAACAGGATAATCTCATCGACGCGGTTCAAGAACTCTGGCCTGAAATGCGCCCGCACCATGCCCATCACCTGCTCGCGCACGGCCGAGGTATCCTCGCCCTCCGGCTGGTTCACCAGAAACTCCGAACCGAGGTTCGAGGTCATGATGATCAGCGTGTTGCGGAAGTCGACGGTTCGGCCCTGGCCGTCGGTGAGGCGGCCGTCGTCGAGCACCTGCAACAGGACGTTGAAGACGTCGGGATGCGCCTTCTCGATCTCGTCGAACAGCACGACCTGGTAGGGCCGGCGCCGCACCGCTTCGGTCAGCGCACCGCCCTCGTCATAGCCGACATAGCCCGGAGGCGCGCCGATCAGCCGCGAGACCGAGTGCTTCTCCATGTATTCGGACATGTCGAGGCGGACCATCGCGGTCTCGTCGTTGAACAGATACTCGGCGAGTGCCTTCGTCAGTTCGGTCTTGCCGACGCCGGTGGGCCCCAGGAACATGAACGAGCCGGTCGGCCGGTTCGGGTCCTGCAGCCCCGCGCGCGAACGGCGCACGGCGGTCGCAACCGCACGCACGGCCTCGGCCTGGCCGACGACGCGCTTGCCGAGCGAGTCCTCCATCCTCAGCAGCTTGTCCTTCTCACCTTCGAGCATCTTGTCGACGGGCACGCCGGTCCAGCGCGAGACCACCTGCGCAATGTGGTTGGCGGTGACCGCCTCCTCCATCATCTCGCCGGAGTTCTCCGTTGTATTTTCCTTGGCCTCGATGTCAGCGAGCTTCTTCTCAAGCTCGGGGATCCGGCCATAGGCCAGCTCGCCGGCCTTCTGGAATTCACCGCGCCGTTGCGCGTTGGCGAGTTCGACCCGTAAGCCGTCAAGCTCGGCCTTCAGCTTCTGGGCGTCGGAGAGCTTGTTCTTCTCCGCGCTCCAGCGTGCGGTGAGCGCCGCAGACTTCTCCTCAAGATCGGCCAGCTCCTTCTCCAGCGTCTGCAGGCGGCTCTTCGAACCGGCATCGCTTTCTTTCTTCAATGCTTCCTGTTCGATCTTCAGCCGGATGATTTCCCGATCCATCGAATCCAGCTCTTCCGGCTTGGAATCGACCTGCATCTTGAGCCGCGCGGCCGCCTCGTCCATGAGGTCGATGGCCTTGTCCGGCAGGAAACGGTCGGTGATGTAGCGGTTGGACAGCGTCGTGGCGGCGACCAGCGCGGAATCGGTGATCCGCACGCCATGGTGCTGCTCGTACTTGTCCTTCAGCCCGCGCAGGATCGAGATCGTGTCCTCGACCGAGGGCTCGCTGACGAAGATCGGCTGGAAACGCCGCGCCAGCGCCGCGTCCTTTTCGACGTGCTTCTGGTACTCGTCGAGCGTAGTGGCGCCGATGCAGTGCAGCTCGCCGCGGGCGAGAGCAGGCTTGAGCAAATTGGACGCGTCCATCGCGCCATCGCCCTTGCCGGCGCCGATCAGCGTGTGCATCTCGTCGATGAACAGGACGAATTGCCCCTCGCTCCCGGTCACCTCCTGGAGCACGGCCTTCAGCCGCTCCTCGAACTCGCCGCGATATTTTGCACCGGCGATCAGCGCACCGAGGTCGAGCGACAGCAGCTTCTTGTCCTTCAGGCTCTCCGGCACGTCGCCGTTGACGATGCGCAACGCCAAGCCCTCGGCGATGGCGGTCTTGCCGACGCCGGGTTCGCCGATCAGGACGGGATTGTTCTTGGTCCGGCGCGACAGCACCTGGATCGTGCGGCGGATCTCCTCGTCGCGGCCGATGACCGGATCGAGCTTGCCGTCGCGCGCGGCCTGAGTGAGGTCGCGGGCATATTTCTTCAGCGCGTCATACGCGTTCTCGGCCGTGGCGGAGTCCGCGGTCCGGCCCTTGCGCAGCGCTTCGATCGCCGCGTTGAGGTTTTGCGGGGTGACGCCGCCCTTGGCCAGGATCGCGCCCGCCTCGCTGGTCTTCTCCAGCGCGAGGCCGAGCAGCAGCCGCTCGACGGTGACAAAGCTGTCGCCGGCCTTCTCGCCGGCCTTTTCCGCGGCGTCGAAGGTGCGGGCGAGCTCAGGCGCCAGATAGATCTGGCCGGCACCGCCGCCAGAGACCTTCGGCACCTTGTTCAGGGCGTCCTCGGTCGCCTTCAGGATTGCGCGGGAATTGCCGCCGGCGCGGTCGATCAGACCGGCAGCGAGGCCTTCTGTGTCGTCCAGCAGCACTTTCAGGACGTGCAGGGTCGAAAACTGCTGGTGCCCTTCGCGCACCGCAAGCGACTGCGCGGACTGGACGAAGCCCCTGGAGCGTTCGGTATATTTTTCGATGTTCATATCGTGGTCTTTCCCTCGGCCTGCCCCTGGAGCCCTCTAAGGCACTCCAAACGGCATCTTCATTGGGTTTGCGATGACCGCATTGACGTTTCTCAACCGGCAACGGTCGTTATCAGCCGGCGCTGGCGCCGGCCTGACCCAGATGTGGGAAGCGAGGCCTCGGACCGGAAGAGGCGAGTTCACAATTTCGTGCGCGGATCCGCCCGCTTGGCGCCGGTGGGCCGAATCCCCTAAGTAGCGGCATGACACCTAGCGCAATGACAGCCAGCCAGACCGCCGAGATCACCGGCCTCTACCGCTATCCGATCAAGGGCCTGACGCCGGAGCCCCTGCCCCGCGTCTCCCTGCGGACCGGCCAGACCCTGCCCGCGGACCGCCGCTACGCCATCGAGAACGGCCCCAGCGGTTTCGATCCGGAAGAGCCCCAGTGGAAGCCGAAGATCCAGTTCCTGATGCTGGCGCGGAATGAGCGGCTGGCTTCGCTCGACAGCCGGTTCGAGGACGCGACCAACCGCCTGACCATCAGCAAGGACGGCCAGATCGTCGCCAGCGGCGATCTCGAGACCGCCGCCGGGCGCGCCACCATCGAGGCCTATTTCAGGGACAACTTTCAGCCGGAGCTGAAGGGCCCGCCCAAGATCCTGTCCGGCCGCGACCACAGCTTTTCCGATGTCGCCCGCAAGGTCGTGTCCATCATCAATCTCGGCAGCGTCCGCGCGCTCGAGACCATGCTCGGCGGCGCCGCCGTCCACCCGCTGCGCTTCCGCGCCAATCTCTACGTGAAGGGCTGGCCGGCCTGGTCCGAGCTCGACCTCGTTGGCCAGACGCTGGCGATCGGACAGGCCCGGTTGCAAGTGGTCAAGCGCATCAAGCGCTGCCCGGCCACCAATGTCGACCCCGAGACCGCCAGGCGCGATCTCGAAATCCCGGCCACGCTCTCGAGCAATCTCGGCCACATGGACTGCGGCATCTATGCCGAGGTGATCGCCGACGGCGACATCGGCGTGGGCGACGCGGTTGCGTTGGAAGAGCCGAAGCTGGTGTGACGCAACGCCGGCGCCACGTACTCCGTCATTGCGAGCGCAGCGAAGCAATCCAGGAATGCGCCCGCGGAAACGGTCTGGATTGCTTCGTCGCTTCGCTCCTCGCAATGACGGGGCAGAAACCTCAATTCGGCATCACGTAGGCATAGATCCGGCCGCGCGAGATCGGCGCTTCGCGGACGCGGTTGCCGTTGTTGCCGGAGATCATGATCGGATTGCCCTGCGCGTCGATGCCGGTGATGATGCCGACATGGCCACCCCGGCCACCGCGCGACATCACTGCGATGGCGCCGACCTGCGGACCGGAGACGCGCGTGCCGTAATGCGCGAACGAATTCGCCATATCGGAGCCGGTGCCACGGTGACCAGTCTTCTCAAGCACCATGTTCATGAACCGCGCGCACCACAGGCTGCCGCGGCCGGTCGGATTGCCGCCGACATAGCGGCGTGCCTCGGACACGAGGCCCGATCCGCCGCCGAAGCCGCCGCTGCTCGTCGCGCTATTGGTCACGCCGCCGTCATTCGCGTTCATGGCCATCCCACCGCCACGCCTCATGGTTCGACGGCTGGCGCGCGTTGTCATCTCACCGCTGGTAACCATTCCAGCGCTGCCGCTCATGGCCATTCCACCGATGCCGCCGCTATTGGCGTTCGGGTCATAGCTGGCGAAGGTGTTGCCGAAGCCGCTCGCCTGCAATTGCGCCGCGCCGCGCTCGAAGCGCGAGCCGCGTGCATGCCGGTAATGATGATGTCTGCTGGCGTGATGCGCGTAAGCGTGCCGCTCTGCGCTATGACGATGAGGTCGTGCTGACGCCGGAGAAGTGAAGGCGGCGACCGCCGCGAAGAAAACAGCCAGCGCGACGACACAGCGCGACAGGCGAGACGCAAACAACTCGAACATTCTTCATCCTTCGTTGACACCCCACTTCCCAATCGGCCCGTGCGGTGGCCGACATCCGCGGGCTGTATCAGTATCCTGATGTGGCGAGAACAAGACGCGGCCGCGAAGAATTTGGACGATGATTAATAGGTGTTAGGATCGTATGCGCTGACCGCAGGACGCCATTCCACAGCCGCAGCCACCTCTGGGAGAAAACCGGATGCCTCACGCCCTCACGAAAGACAATTGCCGCCTCTATTTTGAACAAGCAGGCGCGGGCACGCCGATACTTTTTCTGCACGAGTTCGCGGCCGACTACACCAATTGGGAGCCGCAGATGCGCTACTTCTCGCGCGGCCATCGCTGCATCACCTATTCCGCGCGCGGCTACACGCCATCGGACGTGCCTGATGGCGAGGTCTACGGCTACACGCATTTCTATACCGATGCGCTCGCGGTACTCGATCATCTGAAGATCGATCGCGCGCACTTCGTCGGCCTCTCGATGGGCGCCTATTCGTCGCTCCAGATTGGGCTCAACGCGCCCCAACGTGCGTTGTCGATGACGCTCGCCGGCGTCGGCTCAGGCTCGCATATCGAGAACCTGGACGCCTGGCGCCAGCAGTGCCGCGCCAACGCGGAGCAATTCGAGATGCTCGGCTCCGCAGAAGTCGCAAGAGTCACGCGCGAGGCGCCGAGCCGGATTCCCTTCCTGGTGAAGGACCCGCGCGGCCACGCCGACTTCTACGCAGCCCTGGCGCGGCATGACGCCAGGGGATCGGCGCGGACGATGCGCGGTTTCCAGGCCGGCCGGCCCTCGATCTTTACGATGACGGACGCGATCAGAGCGGCCACGACGCCGGCACTCGTCATCTGCGGCGACGAGGACGATCCGTGCGTGGGCGCAAGCCTGTTTCTGAAGAAGCACCTGCCTGCGGCAGGGCTCGCCATGTTTCCGAAGTCCGGCCACGTGCTCAATCTCGAAGAGCCGGCCCTGTTCAACGAAACGGTGGAACGGTTCGTCACGCTGGTGGAAGCGGGAAGATGGCCGGTGCGCGATGCGCGGTCGCTGGCGGCGCATTAGCGCGAAGACGTCACCACACGCTCCGTCGCGTAGCCCGGACGGAGCGCAAGCGTAATCCGGGGCCTTCGCATCCGCGGATAGAATCCCGGATTGCGCTACGCTTCATCCAGGCTACAGGAATCCTACTTCCTGCCGCCCCGCGTCAGCAGAAACACGCCCTGCTCGCCGAACAGATTCCACACCCACCAGGGCATCCGCAGCCGCAGCGGGCGGCCGTAGAGGTCGAGCGCCTCGGCACGTTCCATCTTGACGTCGATCGCGTCGCAGAGCTCGACGAAATCCTTGATGGTGCAGAAATGGATGTTGGCGGTGTCATACCAGCTTGCCGGTAGATTCTCCGTGCGCGGCATGTGGCCTCCGATCAGGAGCTGGAGCCGCATCTTCCAGAATCCGAAATTCGGGAACGACACGATGGCGCGGCGGCCGATGCGTAGCAAATTCTCCAGCACCACTTTCGGCTGCCGCGTCGCCTGCAAGGTCTGCGACAGGATCACGTAGTCAAAGGCGTCATCCGGATAATTCACGAGATCTGTGTCGGCATCGCCCTGCACCACCGCAAGACCCTTGGCGACGCAGCGGTTGACACCCTCGCGCGACAGCTCGATGCCGCGGCCGTCGATGCCGCGGGTTTCCAGCAGTTGGAGCAGGTCGCCCTCGCCACAGCCGACGTCGAGCACCTTCGAACCCGGCTTGACCATCTCGGCCACCAGCACATGGTCGGCGCGAAAATCACCGGGCTGCCCGGTCGCAAGGCCGCCCAGCGGCAACGCTTCCTGTACAGACATGACTAGCCGTCCTTAAGCATTATTGGCGGTGAGCCCGCGCGCCTTGCCAGCCGATTGCAGGAAGGCACGGGCGATGTCGAAGAATTCGGGCACGTCGAGCAGGAATGCGTCGTGACCGCGATCGGTCTCGATCTCGGCGAACGACACCCGCGCGCTCGACGCATTCAGCGCGTGCACCAGCGCGCGCGATTCCGAGGTCGGGAACAGCCAGTCGCTGGTGAAGGAGACGACGCAGAACCGGGTCTGGATTCCCGCGAACGCCTTCGCCAGCACGCCGCCATGGTCGCCGGCGATGTCGAAATAGTCCATCGCGCGGGTCAGATAGAGATAGGAGTTGGCGTCGAAGCGCTCGACAAAGGACGAGCCCTGGTAGCGCAGGTACGACTCGACCTGGAAGTCGGCGTCGAACGAGAAGGTCGGCAGCTCGCGGTCCTGCATGCGCCGACCGAATTTGCGATGCAGCGCGGCGTCGGAGAGATAGGTGATGTGCCCGGCCATGCGGGCGACGGCGAGGCCGCGATGCGGATGGGTGCCGTGATCAACGTAGCGTCCGCCATGCCATTCCGGATCGGCCATCACCGCCTGCCGGCCGAGTTCGTGGAAGGCGATATTCTGCGCCGAATGGCGCGTGCTGCATGCGGTCGGCAGCGCAGAGAAGACGCGATGCGGATAGGCTGCGGTCCATTGCAGCACCTGCATGCCGCCCATCGAGCCTCCGACGACGCAGAGCAGCGTATCGATGCCGAGGCGGTCGAGCAGCATGGCCTGGGCTCGCACCATGTCGGGGATGGTGATGATCGGAAAATCCAGGCCCCACACTTTGCCGGTCGCCGGATTGGTCGATGCGGGGCCGGTCGAGCCCATGCAGCCGCCGATCACGTTCGAGCAGATGATGAAATACTTGTTGGTGTCGAGCGGGCGGCCGGGCCCCACCATAATTTCCCACCAGCCCGGCTTGCCGGTCAGCGGGTGCACATTGGCGACGTGCTGATCGAGCGTCAGCGCATGGCAGATCAGGATGGCGTTGGAGCGCTCGGCGTTGAGCTCGCCATAGGTCTGGTATGCGATCTGGAACGGGGTGAGATCGACGCCGCAATCAAGCGGCAGCGGCTGGTCGGCACCGAAGCGCGCGACCTGGGAGCTCGGATGATCGACCTCGTGCGAGCGCTCATCGGCGCTGATCGCGGGACTGGGAATTGACTTGATGCCCATCTCTGACCACTGACTCGTTTGCGATCGGGGTCCGACCGCGACTGACATCAGGCCATGAAAAACCCGGCCTGAACGATAGGTTCGGCCGGGATCGAAAGGGTCCCCGGCCTGTTTAGCGAGTTTTTTAACGTGGCTGCAAGCCGGCCGGCTCAAATGACCACGGAACAGGTAAAAACTACCGTCTTGGACGGTTTTCGTCAAGTCGCGGCCCGGATCAGCCAAATTCGCCTGTCGCGCCACGGGCGGAAGTGGCCCGATTTCCCTTTGCATTTCTCTTTGCTTTCGCAGCCCCGACTGCCTAATCAGGATATCCATCACAGCGGTGACAGCTCGACTGATCCGCATTGAACGCCTCGCAACAGCACCTCACAGACATGTCCCAACGTCCGCCCGCGCCACCATCGCTCCAGGAATTGCGCAAGGAGATCGACGCGATCGACGAGGGCATGCATCGCCTGCTGATGCAGCGCGGCGACATCATCGACCGCCTGATCCAGGTGAAGCAGACCCAGGAGGTCGGCTCGGCGTTCCGCCCGGCACGTGAGGCCTCCATGATGCGCGACCTCGTGCAGCGCCATCGCGGGATCCTGCCGCTCGACACCGTCGAGAGCATCTGGCGCGTCATCATCGCGACGTTCACTTATGTCCAGGCGCCGTTCTCGGTCCACGCCGACATCTCGGCGAGCGAGCCGGCCATGCGCGATTCCGCGCGATTCCATTTCGGCTTCACGGTGCCTTACGTCGCGCATTTCAGCGCGCAGGCGGCGGTCGAGGCGGTGGCGAAGTCCAAGGGCGACCTTGCGCTGGTCTCGGCGACCTCGAGCCGCACGCCATGGTGGCTGGAGCTGGAGGCAGAAGGCGCGCCAAAGATCATCGCGCGGCTGCCCTTCGTCGAGCGCGCCGACCATCCGGCGGCGTTGCCCGTGTTCGCGGTCTCGCGTGTCGCGGACAGTGCGCTGGTGACGGAGGTCGAGACCTTCAGCGTGCGCGTATCAGGGTGGAACGCCGAGGTCGCGCGCGCCCTGTCACCGCTCGCCGAGATCGTGGCGGTGCCCGATACCGCCTTCGACGGCGCCGCGCTGCTGGTCTCGGTCACCGCGACGAGCAGCCTCGACAAAATCAAAGCTGCCCTGATCGAAGCGGGGGCCTCGGTGCGCTCCACGGCCCTCGTCGGCAGCCACGCAACGCGCTATACGGTGCCCCCGACCGGGTCGAAATCGTAAGTCGCGAACCGCTTAAGCCACTCCGGAGTTGAAGATGTCCCGCCCCGTGCCGAATCCCGGCATTCTCGATATTGCGCCCTACACGCCCGGCAAGACCCCGGTGGCAGAGCCCGGCCGCAAGGTGTTCAAGCTCTCGGCCAACGAGACCCCGTTCGGGCCCTCGCCGAAGGCGATCGAGGCGTTCAAGCAGGTGGCGGATCATCTGGAAGACTATCCGGAAGGAACCTCGCGCGTGCTGCGCGAAGCGATCGGGCGCACCTTCGGGCTCGATCCCAACCGCATCATCTGCGGCGCCGGCTCGGACGAGATCCTCAATCTGCTCGCCCACACCTATCTCAGCCACGGTGACGAGGCGATCTCGACCACGCACGGCTTTCTGGTCTATCCGATCGCGACCATGGCGGTCGGTGCGAAGAATGTCATCGCGGCCGAGAAGAACCTCACCTGCGATGTCGATGCCATCCTCAAGGCAGTGACGCCGAAGACAAAGCTGGTCTGGCTCGCCAACCCCAACAATCCGACCGGCACCTATCTGCCGTTCGACGAGGTCAAGCGCCTGCGCGCCGGCCTGCCCTCGCACGTGCTGCTGGTGCTGGACGCGGCCTATTGCGACTACGTCTCCCGCAACGACTATGAGATGGGAATCGAGCTGGTGGCGACCACCGAGAACACGGTGGTGACGCACACGTTCTCCAAGATCCATGGTCTCGCGGCGCTGCGCATCGGCTGGATGTTCGGCCCCGAGCACATCATCGACGCGGTCAACCGCATCCGGGGTCCCTTCAACGTATCGACGCCGGCCATGTACGCGGCCGTTGCCGCGATCGAGGACGCCGCGCATCAGGCCATGTCGAAGCAATTCACCGAGACCTGGCGCAACTGGCTCGCCGACGAGATCGGCAAGCTCGGATTGAAAGTGACGCCGAGCGTCGCCAATTTCGTGCTGATCCACTTCCCGACCGACAAGGGCAAGACCTCTGACGACGCCGATGCCTTCCTCACCAAGCGGGGCCTCGTGCTGCGCGGGCTGAAGAACTACGGCCTGCCGCATTCGCTGCGCATGACCATCGGCACCGAGGAGGCCAACCGCCTCGTCGTCGAGGGCTTGCGCGACTTCATGGCCGGACGATGAGCGCGACCCCGCACTTCCAGCGCGTCGCGCTGATCGGCTTCGGCCTGATTGGCGGCTCGATCGCGCGCGCTGCGAAGCTCCAGGGCCTGGCTTCCGAGATCGTCACCACCGCACGCTCGGAGAAGACGCGCGCACGCGTGATGGAGCTCGGCATCGTCGATCGGGTCGTCGCAACCAATGCGGAAGCCGTGCAGGACGCCGATCTCGTCATCCTCTGCATTCCCGTCGGCGCCTGCGGGCCGGTGGCGCAGGAAATCGCCCCCCATCTCAAGCCCGGCGCGATCATCTCCGACGTCGGCTCGGTCAAAGGCGCCATCGTCAGGGATATGGCGCCGCATCTGCCGAAGGGCATCCATTTCGTGCCGGCGCATCCCGTCGCAGGCACCGAGCACTCGGGTCCGGACTCCGGCTTCGCCGAGCTCTTCATCAACCGTTGGTGCATCCTCACCCCGCCGGAGGGCGTTGATGCGGCTGCCACCGATCGCCTGCGCGCGTTCTGGGCGGCGATGGGTGCCAAGGTCGAAATCATGACGCCGGATCATCATGATCTCGTGCTCGCGATCACCAGCCATCTTCCGCATCTGATCGCCTACACCATCGTCGGCACCGCCGACGAACTGGCGCAGGTGACGGAGTCCGAGGTCATCAAGTTTTCCGCCGGCGGCTTTCGCGACTTCACGCGCATCGCGGCGTCCGATCCGACGATGTGGCGCGACGTCTTCCTCGCCAACAAGGAAGCCGTGCTGGAGATGCTCGGCACTTTCACCGAGGATCTGGCAAAGCTCACCCGCGCGATCCGACGCGGCGACGGCGAGGCGCTGTTCGACCACTTCACCCGCACCCGCGCCATCCGCCGCGGCATCGTCGAAATCGGCCAGGACTCGGCCGCGCCCGACTTCGGCCGGCCGCATGCGGCGCTGAAAAAGCCGTAACACTGAAGTAGCCCGGATGGAGCGCAAGCGTAATCCGGGACCTCCGTCGCTTGAGGCAAGATCCCCGGATTGCGCTTCGCTCCATCCAGGCTACGAGCCTGCATGGCTCCGTGACTAGAACGGATAATAGCGGATCTGCGTCATGACGACGTTGTCGTCCGTCTTCGGCGTACCACCGACGCCATGACCGCGCCCAGCTCGCGACGGGCAAGTGGTGGATGGCGGCTATTTGCCCTTGCTCGCGCGCATCACCGTTGGGCGCGGTGATTTCGGCGAGGGGACGAATGCCATCGTCTCCCGCGTCGTGGGATTCGAGATGTTGCGATCACCATTCGGATACATCGAGGCGTATGCGGCCGGCTCCTGCGACTGCCATTGCCATTGCGCGAACGCGGGCGTCGCAAGCGCGGTCGAGATGGCGATGGCGGCAACGAACAGCCTGGACTTGGTCATGGTATCTCTCCTGCCTGGGCGACCGCCTCAACGTGCGGCCGACATGGGGAGAGAGCGGAGTTTGCGGCTCCGCATTCCCGGCGCGCAATCACGATCCGGCGAAGCGGCCGTGAGTTCAGCTCGTAACCCGCATGGAGGAAGTTACGACAGCTGAGGGCGATGAAGGCAGAGAGGTGACTCTGAATTCATCTTACTGCTTCGCGCTGCGACCAAACTTTCCCGGCTTGAACAGATCGAGGTCGATGGCCTGTCCCATCGCCAGATATCCGGTGCGGTTGGGATGAAGCTTGTCGCCGGCGCCGCCAGTCGTGCTTTCGGGAACGAACTCCGGCTTGAGGCCACCCGAGGCCGGGTCGAGCGTCGCGCGATCAAAATCTATCACACCGTCGAATGTCCCCGAGCTCCGGATGAATGTGTTGAGCGCCTTGCGCTTGTCATCCTGCTCGGGAAAACCATGTGCCGCGCTGGTGCTGCCCAGTGCTGAAACGACGGTGGCGCCAATGATCCGGGCTTGCGGCCATTTTGCGCGTAGCCTCGCGACGCCGTCCTTCATCGCGGCGATGACCTGGTCGGCGGTAAAATTGCCGTTCTTGCTGAAATCGTTGATGCCTTCCAGCCAGATCAGGCTCGATATGCCGGACAGCGACAGCACGTCGCGATCGAGCCGCTGGCCCGAAGCGGGGCCGCCCGCGTAGGGTTTGTCGGGACCATATTCGGCGGGGCCTGCGATTTGGTTGCCACCGATGCCGCCATTCACGACGGCGACCTTGTTGCCGTAGACCGCCTTCAGGCGACGCGACAGCACGTTGGGCCAGCGATCGTCGCCATTCATGGTTGAGGCGGTCCCGTCGGTAATCGAATCGCCAAACGCCATGATGGCGAAGGCATCGGCAGGCGCAGTCATCTCGATCGCATCTAGAAAGAACCACGACGCAGTCGCATAGGGGAAGGAAGCCTCGTCTTCGAGGGCGCCCTTCGCGCCGGCGCCGGGCGCACTGACATATGAGGTGGTCAGCGCTTTGGCGTGCCAGGTCATCGGACCGCTCAGGCCGGCGACATGAAAACTGACCGCAAGCCGGCGGCCGGCGAGCTCATCAGGCCGCTTTGCAAACGGCGGCGCGATCGCATCACTCCAGACCGAATTCCCCGGCGACACCGTAACGGAAGCCGTGCCGGCGAACGTGACCGGAGTGTTGGAGCCGCGAATCAACGCGGCACTGCCCGACTGCAGGCCGACGTAAACGCCGTCAAACGTGACGGGTTTGGTGCCGAAGGCGTTGCTGAGCCGGATGCGGACCTGACGGCCCCAGATATCCGGTCGCACGATCAGGCGAAAGGTCTGGTCCCGCGCACCGGACGCTGGCTCGGGAAACGCGAATTTCTGTTCGGGCTGGGCAGACGGATTGCCGACGGGGTATGGGCCCTGAACCGCGCCCGTCCAGGACACCACCCAATGTTCGCCATCCTTGGCAGTTGCGGTCTGAAGCGAGGCGACGAGCAGCGATGCTGCCACGAGACAATTCAACGCGTTCATTGTTTCCCCCGAACCCCCAAATAATTTGGGCGCGACCTTAGAGCCGTCAGTTGGCCTTCAATAGGGCGGCAGAACGCTACCTGTCCAGACGCCGCTGACGCATTCCTCGCCCGACGCCGGAGAGGATCTCGCAGGTTGGATCACTGGCGCTAACAAGAAGCTTTTCGGAAGCCATCTGTTCACAGCTTCGAACGCGTCAGGCGGACCAAGCCGTCCGCCCGGCAAATTTATGAATTCACGACCTAATACAGCGGTGGGATCTGGCCGACCTTGACCGGGCCGAGCAGCACGGCGCCATCGACGAATTTCAGCGGGAAGCTGCGAGCCTTCTTGCCTTCCAGCGTGCTCTCGGTGCCGATCGAATTGATGCCGGCGGCAACGCCGGCATTGGCGTTCTGCTTGATGACCTTGCCGAGGCCGGGAACGGCGCGGTCGAGCGCACCGAACAGATTGTTGAGGTCCTGCGACTTCACGCCGGGCGCGACGCGATCGAGGGTTGCCTGCGGCACCCCCTCCTCCAGCATCTTCTCGATGCCGAGCGCGGGGATCACGCGCTCGAGGCCCGTCACCGTCATCTGCAATTCGCCGTCGAGACGGCCGTTGGCCGAGAGCCCGAGCGTGCCGGCCGCAACCGCGATCATCTCGCCCTGCTGGATCCGGGACTGCACGATCTCGATATGGCCGCCGGCGGCCTGGATCTCGCGGAAGCGTTGCGGCCACGGCTTTGGCGTGAGGTCGGACAGTCCGGTGATCTTCGCCCGCGTGTCGGCCTCGAACGGCTCGGCGAGCAGCGGATGTACGCCCTGGATGCTGCCCTGCACGATCTGGAGCACGGTCTCGATCACGGGATGATCGGACGGCGATCCATCCGCGAGGCGTCCGTGCAGTTCGACCTGTTTCGCGCGTGCGAGCGGCACCTGCACGCTACCGTCGACACGATTAACGGTCGGCTCATCGAACACGATGGAGGCGCGCTCCGGCACGGCGGGCAGGCCGAACACACTGCTGCGACCCTTGCTCCAGTTCACGACGAAGGTGCTTTGCGTGACGCCGTCAGTGAGCGTCGCGGGTGCAGTGAATTCGGCGATGACACGCTTGGGGTCGTAGACTTGGGCGACGACCAGGATGTTGTCGAGCTTCGCCGTGAACGGCGTTTTGCTGGCGTTCTGCGACACCAGGGCGACGCTGGCGCCGGAACACTGGACCTCGAAACGGAAGGGGAAGCCCGCGATCAAGCGCTTGGCGCAATCGTAGACGCGGCCGGATTTGGCCTCCTGAGCGCGCCAGGCGTCGGCGGCGATTTCGGCCTGCGACGCCGCATAGAACCAGAAGCAGCTCCACGCCACCGCGAGGATCAGGAGGATGACAGGGGCAATGAAAAGGCCCCAACGGGAGCGCCGGCCTGCGGCAACGGTCATATCGGACATGCGGCGACCCTTTGACCCCTGATTTTGTCAAATGTAAGCGAGGTGCGGCTGCGACGAAAGGCGGAGAATTCGCTTCGCTTGCGGGCGCGGTTCTGGTAGCCGTGCCCGAAATGTCGGAAATCACCCTCCCCTCCGTCACAACCGCCAAGGGCGAGCTCTGGGTGTTCGGCTACGGCTCGCTGATGTGGCGGCCGGGCTTCGAATTCGAGGAGCGCGTCCCGGCGCGGCTGGTCGGCGAGCATCGCGCGCTCTGTGTCTATTCCTTCGTCCACCGTGGCACGCCGGAGAAGCCGGGTCTGGTGCTCGGCCTCGACCGCGGCGGCGCCTGCCGCGGCATCGCCTTCCGCGTCGCCGAAAAGAACCGCGCCGACGTCGTGGCCTATTTGCGCGCGCGCGAGCAGGTGACGTCGGTCTATCGCGAAGTCATGCGCTCGCTGTGGCTGGAGAACGAGGCGCGGCAGCGCGTCTCCGCGCTCGCCTATGTCGTCGACCGCGGCCATGTGCAATATGCCGGCCGGCTGTCGCTCATCGACCAGCATCGCCACGTGCTCCAGGGCCACGGCCAGTCCGGCGCCAACCGCGACTACGTGACCGCGACGGTGAAGGCGATCGAGGCTGAAGGCTTTCGCGATGCGCAGCTGCATCAGCTTGCCATGATGCTGCATGGGGATGCGCATTCTCCGCACGCGCCGGCTCCGATGCACGATCGGGAAAACCGCTAGCTCTCCGACGGCGCACAGCTCGGCGCCGAGCCGATCAGCTGCTCCTGCTCCTTGCGGCCCGCTTCGACGAGGCGGCCGGTCGCGTCTTCGATCACCGTCTGCACACGGGAGAGAAACTCGTCCTTGGGCAAGCCTGGTGGCAGCGGATCGAGGAATTCCACCACCAGCGTGCCGGGATAGCGCATAAAGGTGCGGCGCGGCCAGAACAGGCCGGAATTGAGCGCGATCGGCAGGCACTGTGCACCGCAGGACGAATAGATCTGCGCGAAGCCGCTTTTGTAGTCCGGTGGCGCGCCCGGAGCGCGGCGCGTGCCTTCGGGAAAGATCACGAGCTGCCCGCCGCTGCGCACCGCCTCACGCGCCCGCCGCGTCATGTCCAGCAGCGCCTTGACGCCGGCATTGCGGTCAATCGCGATCATCCCGGTCTTGACCAGGAACTGGCCGAACACCGGGATCTGCATGAGCTGACGCTTGAGGATGAAAATCGGACGGTCGAAAAAACCCGGCAAGACGAACGTCTCCCAGAACGACTGGTGCTTCGCCACGACGACCAATGGTCCCGTCGGGATCTTTTCGAGGCCGCGGAATTCCACCTTGATGTTGCAGACCGTCCGCATCAGAAACAGCGTCGCCTTCGCCCACCATTGCGCGACCGTGAGCATGGCGCGCGGGGGCAATGCGAAGGTCGGCAGCGCCACGATCGCGAGGCACACCAGCACGGTATAGAACAGCACGTTGAACACGAGCGATCGCAGGAAAATCAAGAACATCGAGGATCCGATCAATTGCCGATCAGTTGCCGATCAATTGGCCTGTGCGGTGGCGGGCCGCTTCGACTGCAGCCCGGAAGGCTGCTCCGACATCTCGGGTGAAAGGTCAATCCCGAAATCCTCCAGCCGCACCCTGACCTCGGCCGCGATGTACTTGACATATTCCGACAGCAGCAGCCGCAAGGTGGACGCCGAGGTCCACCACGGCTCCTCGCGCCATTTGTCGCCGACCACCACGAACGGGATCAGTGTCGTCTCCGGCATCGCATGCGAGAATTCCACCAGCGCGCGCGGCATGTGATAGTTCGAGGTGACCACGATCAGCGACTTGAAGCCGCGCCCCGCGGCCCAGCGCCGCGCTTCCGCGGCATTGCCGCGGGTCGAGACCGCCGTGCGGTCGAGATCGACGCAGCAACGCATGAAGGACTGGTTCTCCGGCAGCGTCCGGGAGATGTCGCTCGCGGTCGAGGTCGGATGCACGCCGGAGATCAGGAGCCTCTTGCCGTAGCCGGCAGCGAGCAGCTCCATCGCATCCGACACCCGCGAGGAGCCGCCGGTCAGAACCACGATGCCGTCCGCCTTGCGGTCCGGCGCGATCTCGGCGCCGCGCAATTGCGACAGAAACGCGATGAAGCCCGCCGCCGCGCCGACGAAGGCGAGCGCAATCGTCGACATCACGGCCGCGCGCAGCCAGCCGCGCGGCAGTTTCGGCGATCGATCGTCGGTCGGCGCGCTCATGCGATGTCGGTGATCCCTTCCCAGAGGTGATTTTAGGACGTTTTGAGGCGAAGTGGAGTCCGCTTTGTCGGCCTCAATCGATGTGGCGAAGCACTGGGGCCGCGAACTAGATTTCCCCTCTCCCCTTGTGGGAGAGGGTGGCTCGCCGCGATAGCGGCGAGACGGGTGAGCGACTATCTCTGTTGTCAAGTTGCATTGGCGTAGGCGGTGCGCGCATCGCGTGCCTTGG
>NZ_JBVVPC010000033.1:0-92667 GCF_055807355.1 Bradyrhizobium sp. Ken01 | reverse complement strand
AACGCCAAGGCACGCGATGCGCGCACCGCCTACGCCAATGCAACTTGACAACAGAGATAGTCGCTCACCCGTCTCGCTTCGCGAGCCACCCTCTCCCGCAAGGGGAGAGGGGAAAGCAGCTACACCGGCTCCGACATCCACCCGAACAGCCGCCGGATCAAGCCCGGCCGCCGCGGTACTTCCGGCGGGCCGTCCGCCGCGAGCACGCGCTTGAAGAAGTAGTCCAGGAACACCATGTCGTTCGGCTCGGTGACGGTGAATGTCTCGTCGCCGAAATAGACGCTGTAGTTGAAGAAGAACGGACCCATGAGCGGGATCGTCGCGGTCGAGGCATAGTCCTTCGAGATCACGAACTCCGACGGCTCGAGCCCGTGCTCGCGCATCGCCTGCTCGACCAGCGGCAGCTTGCGCATGAACGGGGCGGAGAAGCCGCCGACGGTGGATTGCAGGATGATCGACACGGTCTGTGTCCGTTCTCTTGAGGCTGCCGGTCCGATCTCTTTGGTCGGCCAACCGGCAGCGCGGGTTCACGATGCCTGGTTCGCGTCCCCCGCGAATATGCTGCGCCTCACATGCAAACAAAAAAGCCGGCGTTGCCGCCGGCTTTCTGTCTCTCGTCGATCCGCCAATCTCTGGCGCCAAGAACCTCGCGCTTAGAGCGCGGCTTCCAGCGCGGCCTGTTCGGCCTTTGCGATCGTGCCCTTGACCGCGGACTGCACCTTCTCGAAGGCACGGACCTCGATCTGGCGGACGCGCTCGCGCGACACGCCGAACTCGGCGGCAAGGTCTTCCAGCGTCATCGGCTCATCGGCGAGGCGGCGCGCCTCGAAGATGCGGCGTTCGCGCGGGTTGAGCACGCCCATGGCGCCATTCAGGGCGTCACGGCGGTGATCATACTCCTCGTGCTCGGCCAACATGGCTTCCTGGTTGGGCGAATTGTCGACCAGCCAGTCTTGCCATTCGCCGGCTTCGCCGTCGTCGCGGATGGGAGCGTTGAGCGACGCGTCGCCACTGAGGCGGCGGTTCATGTCGACCACGTCCTGAGCCGTGACGCCGAGACGCTTGGCAATGATGGCCACCTGGTCGGGGCGGAGATCGCCTTCGTCCAGCGCGGAAATCTTGCTCTTCGCCTTGCGCAGGTTGAAGAACAGCTTCTTCTGGTTCGCGGTGGTGCCCATCTTCACGAGCGACCACGAACGCAGGATGTACTCTTGAATCGACGCCTTGATCCACCACATCGCGTAGGTAGCGAGACGGAAGCCCTTCTCGGGCTCGAACCGCTTCACTGCCTGCATCAGGCCGACATTGCCTTCCGAGACGACCTCGGAGATCGGCAGGCCGTAGCCGCGATAGCCCATGGCGATCTTGGCCACGAGACGGAGATGGCTGGTGACGAGTTGGTGCGCGGCGTCACGATCATCGTGCTCGCGCCAACGCTTGGCGAGCATGTATTCCTGCTGGGGTTCCAGCATCGGAAACTTGCGGATCTCGCCGAGGTAACGGGAAAGGCCGGATTCGCCATTAAGGACCGGCAGGGTAGCTGTACGGGCCATAGTGCGCCCTCCAAACAGGTTCAGGCCCCCGATAGCGGCGGGCCAGGCAGACGACCGCTTGGTTAAAGCCGATCGGTGCTGCGATGTTCCGCGTTGGTCTTCAACGCAAGCGCAATATACTCCATCGGGAGGCAAAAAGGGAAGGATTGCTGACGTCACGTCCCCGTGTGGCAGCTATAACTTTTTGTAATGTAAAGCATTTCTGAAGAGGGCTGCGTCATAGCGCCGCTTTCAGGGCCCCCTGAAGGAGAAGCAAATCCTCCGGCAAAGGCGTCTCCCAGTGGAGTAATTCTCCCGTCCTCGGGTGTTCCAATACCAGCAGGTAAGCGTGCAAGGCCTGCCGCCCCAGCGCGGCCAGGACGGCCTGCGACTCAGGGCTCAGCTGGCTTGCCTTGGTCTTGAAATGCGGGCCGTAGACTGCATCGCCCATCAGAGGGTGGCCGATATGGGCGAGGTGGACGCGGATCTGATGGGTGCGGCCGGTCTCGAGCTCGCAGGCGAGCAGCGCCGCGATCGGCTTGCCGTCGCGTCCGGCAAAACTCTCCAGAAGCTCCCAATGCGTCACGGCCTCGCGGCCGCCCTGGCGCACCGCCATCTTCTCGCGCGCATGCGGGTGGCGGTCGATCGGGGCGTCCACGGTGCCGCGATGACGGCCCGGCAGCCCCCAGGCAAAGGCCATGTAGCCGCGCCGCATCGGCCCGGTGCGGCCGTGATCGGCGAATTGCGCGGTGAGCGAAGCATGCGCGAGGTCGTTCTTGGCGACCACCATCAGCCCCGTGGTGTCCTTGTCCAGCCGGTGCACGATGCCGGGCCGGCGGACGCCACCGATGCCCGACAGTGATGAGCCGCAATGGGCGATCAGCGCATTCACCAGCGTGCCGGTCTCGTGGCCGGCCGCGGGATGCACCACCAGCCCCTTCGGCTTGTTGAGGACCACGATGTCGTCGTCCTCGAACACGATATCGAGGGCGATATCCTCGCCTTTCGGCTCCGGCGCAGCCGCTTCCGGCACGTCGATTGTGATCGTATCGCCGGAGGCGACGTGATAAGCGGGGTCCCGGATCGCGGCGTCCCTGAGGCTCACCGCGCCCGCCAGAATCAGGGCTTTCAGCCTCGATCGCGAGAGCTCGGCAAGGTGCACCGCCAGCACGCGGTCGAGCCGCGTCGAGCCCTCGGAGCCCTCGACGACCACCTCCAACGTTTGCGCAGAGCCAGAATTTTCCATGACGACGTCTGATACCGTTGTTCCCGACCCGAGCCCCGAGCAGGCCGCGCTGTTCGCGCGGGTGCGGCGGATGATGCTGATCGCGGGGTTGACCACGGCGCTGGCAATCTGCGCTGTGCTGATCGCGGTGGGCTACCGCCTTTTCAAGTCCGAGGGAAGGGCGCCCGAGCCTGTCGGCGACGTCACCGCAACTCTACCGAAGGGCGCCAAAATCGTCTCGAGCGGCGTCGCCGGCGACCGGCTCGTGATCACGCTGGACGTCGGCGGCGTCACCGAAATCCGCACCTTCGACGCCCATACCTTGCGGCCGGCCGGAAAGCTGAAATTCGCCAATGAGCCGTAAGGCGGGGGCTGGAGCGCGGAACCCGCCTCATCCGTCGTCCTGGCGAAAGCCAGGACCCATAACCACCGACCCCGGTTACGTGAACGAGCTCGTTGCTCGGGTTCGCCTTAACCATACGCATCCGGGGTAATGGGTCCTGGCCTTCGCCAGGACGACGCCGATTGCCCGTCTAAAACCCCTCGATCCCCGCTTGCCGCCGGCAAAATTCGAGGCTATGTCCTCTCCCTCACGCTCCCTTCGTCTAGCGGTTAGGACGCGGCCCTCTCAAGGCTGAAACAGGGGTTCGATTCCCCTAGGGAGCGCCATTTCTTCCTAACTGCCTGACACCGCTAGCACTACTCGGTGCTGCTTCCTCGTTTGCTACGTCTTCGTGCTACGGGAAGCGATGAATGCCGCGTGTTTCACACCTGATCAGGCGTAACGGAATCTATTGGTTCAAGATCGATCTGCCCGACGACCTCGCGGGACAGCCTCTGCCGCATTTGATTCCGCAGACCATAAAGCAACTCGCAAGCCCCACGCGCCTCGGTTACCTCAAGACGGCAGTCTGGCTTTCGTTGAAAACCACCGTCGAGCGTGAAGCCAAACAGCGAGTCGGCATTCAGATCGCACAACATGCAAATCTGTTCGACGCGGCGAGAGCGTTCCTGACCGGCAACCGTCAGCGTCCCGACGAAGTCGTCACATTGCAAGGTCACGATCAGCTACCTGCAACACATAGCAATCGGAACGAACCAAACGCTGCTTGCCTGCCGCTTCTTGCGTCTGCAAATGGTCTGACGATAACGAAGGCGTTCCAGTCGTGGTCGAGCGGGGGCGGGGTGAAGGGCGCAAGGACACCCGCTCCTAACACGATCATCGAGGCTGACGCGGCCCGCCGCAGATTCGTCGAGTTGTTCGGAGACTTGCCCGTACACCTCATCAACAAAGGGCATGGCCGCAATTATCGGGACGCCATCTGCCAGCTACCCAAAGGTCTTCCCGCAGACATGAAGCAGCTTGCGCTGCCGAACCTCCTGCAACGCGATCTGAGTGCTTACGAACCGCGGTCTGCAACGACCATCAACAAATCCTTGACCCTCCTCGGCGCAGTACTTGCCCGTGCCGAACAGGACGGCCATTTCGACGGGACAGGATGGCGCAATCCCTTTGACGTCACGTTCGAGGTCGATCCCGCAGACGAGGACTACTACGAGCCGTTCACGAATGATGAGTTGAGGTCGTTGATGGCTAGCCCGGTCTTCGCTGCCGGTTTGCGCCCCAAGCGCGGGCGTGGCGAGACCGCAAGGTGGGCACCATTGATTGCTCTGTTTCAAGGTGCCCGCCGCACCGAGGTGATACAGCTAACCGTCTTGGACATCGCCAAAGACCCTGACACGGAGGTCTGGACGATCCGATTTGATCGAGAAGGTGACAAGAGGATCAAGACCTTGTCCTCGATCCGACGTGTCCCTCTCCATCCACAACTGGTCCGTCTTGGGTTCCTCGAATTCGCGGAGCAGCGACGTGGCGTGATTGGCCCGCACGGCAGCTTGTGGCCCGGATTCGAGGACAGGAGCAAGCTCGTAAGCCGCGCCAACAAGTGGAGCGAATGGTTCAACGGATATCTCGCGCAGCACGTCATCGACGATCCCGTGAAGAAATTCCATTCGTTTAGAGGGACGTTCAAGCGGTATGGCCGCGCTGCCGGGATTGACGAGGTGGTGATAAACCATCTTGTCGGTCATTCAAACAACAGCGTTGGCGCTCGATACGGGCGCAAGCGTGACGTTGATGGCGTCAGGGATACCGGCTATCCGCTACCTCGGCTGGCGGCGGAGCTTGGCAAAGTAAAGTTTGATGGAGTGAGATTCTAGAGCGATCCATAACACCTGCGCGGCATCAACCGGCTTTCGCCAAATGAGAATAGCGAACAAAGCGACCGGGATTGCCCCGGCCCTTCCCGGCCACGAACGTGAAGCCGGTGTCCTTCATCGCCTTTTTGATGAGAGGGTTTGAGAGATAGCGGCTCTTGTTCTTCTGGAACGAGATGCGCGTCAGCCGCTTAAGCTCAATCGTCGTTATTTCCCGCGCATCCGTGCTGTAGAGGAGCGACATCAATCCCTTTGCGCCTCCATCCCTTTTTGTCCCCGGTTTGCTTTGGCTGACCAGCTTGGCACCGGGGAACGTCCGGTCCTTGTGTTGTATCAGCCGGTCAAACTCTGCCGTAACGTAAAGGCGCTGCTCGCCGCAGACGCCATTGCCGTCAATGTTTCTCGCGTTGCCCCGCATCGCGAGCTGCTTCATATGCCGACAAAGATGACCTTCGCGTATCCAACGTAGTTGGCTGCTTCTCGGGTTAGGCGTTTGAAAGGGAGCGAGGGCAGACGCTGTCGCCTGTTCCTCCCTCAGCCCCAAACTGGTGCCGACCATCGCTCGTTTAGGGACGTGGAATTCACCGAACAGGAACACAGCGGTCGCGTCTTTCCAGCGGTTCGAACCTATCCCCGATCCCCAATGGATGAAGCACACCTTTCGTCCATCGAGATCGAATGGATTCGAGAACTCCCGTTGTTCATTCGGAAGATATTCATGGTCCAAGAGTCCTTTGTGAACAACGGCCAGCACCTGCTCACCGGGTTGGCTGTTCCGTCTGATGGTTTCCATGATCCAACCAGCATAGGGCTTCGCTCGTTTTGCTTCCTTGATGATCTGACTGACTGTGTATCCGTTCGGTATATCCGGCTCGATGTGAGTGATCGTGAGCTTGCTGAAATCGACCTGTGGTACGGGTACGTCCTTGCGATTGTTGACGAGCAGTGAGACGCCGTCGATATCTGCTGTGGCATCGAGGAGTATCGTCCCCGGTCTCAGCGGCATGTTCATCTCGTAGCCGACGAACCGCGCCCCCTTCCCGTATTCGTCATAGCGGGACAAGAAAGCAAATCCCTTAGCCAAAGCTCGTCCGAACCCGAAGACATGCTTTACCCGATCGTCGGATGACGCGATGTAATCGTTAGCTTGTTCAGAGTTGAACCACGTCAGGTCGATCTCACCGGCTTTCAGTATCTCATCGAATGAAGCCTTGCCGGATGCAGTCTGCCACACTGCCTCGAGGTGGTTGTGCAGCTTTGTCAGCTGAGGAACATGTTCCAAATTGGACGTGTGCTTCTCCGCTAATGTGTCTCGGACTGACTTGATAAGCCCTGTGTCCACGTCGAAGATGGTAACGTCAGCGGCCTTTTCATCGACAAACGTGAGCCGGCGGGGCTTGCCTTGATATACTGTCGCCTTGTCCGCTCGCGAACCCATGTAAAACCTATGGGTAGCAATGATGACAGGGTAGTTGGCGAGATCATCAACCGAGAAACGGTGTTCGGGGACAAACCCGTGTTGATGTTCGATGGTGTCTCGCGAGGTTCGGCTATCATGGGCACTGGTCCAGATAGCGACGTTCGCCTTGCCGACAAGGGCTGACATCTCCCGGTACGTGTCGTCCGCTTGCTGGATTGTCTCCACAAGAAAGAGAACCGAGCCTTCGGGGTGAACCTCGATGAAAGCCTTGGCAAAAGCCTGCGTATAGCTAGACTTGCCGCTGCCCGTCGGAGCCGATACCACCCTATACTGAGCAACACCCCGGTCACTGTCCTCGATTGCTAAGAGGCCAGCCGTGAAAATGGACTGCGAGACCTCCCGGTCAAAATTCGTGATCTCGCGATTGCGCAGCCGCGCCTGCCTCTGAATGGCTGCTTCGTATGCGTTCTCTAACTGTGTCAGCATTGGTTGTCCCGGCACCAGCGGATTGGCCGTAGGCCAGACTGGTAAGCGTGATGAGCAGGTTGCAGGATGGGAATTGTGCGAAGTCGAAACCTCCTCACTGTGCTAAAGAAGATCAGCATGTTGAGGGGGTTTAGGAGCGAACCACCGTCTGTGAGAACCGTGATCTCACTGTACCTCCCCAAGCGCGGCGTAATAGGCCAGCCGCTCTTTGCGCTGCTCCTCCTCTTCACGCCTCTCAACCTGCGCCACCCGCACTCCAGCGGCCCCGAACAGTTCCACCAACAGTCCGCTCAGGTATTCGGCGGCTCTCGGCTCTAATTCCTTCATGGCTCGTCGCTCACGGCCATCGCTAGCCCCGCTCCAGTTGGAGAAGCTGGTGCTGGAGAGGCCCCTTACCCGCCTGACAAGCTGAGTGCGGAAGCCCATCTCGGTCTTGAACAGGCGAGGGTCGTACTCCTGGAGCAGGTACATCGCGATGACGGTAACCGCGACATCACGGCCTGAAACCGTGTTGGACAAGCGAACCAGTTCCTTCATGCCCGCACGGACATAGCGGATAATCGTCTTCGGAAGCTCCGCTCGCCACTTGGCAGTCACCATGTCCCATCGCTGGTCAAGGACAGACCAGAGCTTGGCATCGGGCTGTTTGGCGATCCGGGCCTGAACTTTCTCGATAAATGGCTTCAGGTCTGTCTTACTGATCGTCCGCTGTTCTTCGTGGCCGTGACGGCGCTTGCGAGACCGATGCTTGGAACAGAGGAGTGAGTGACCGGCGCGAGTGTTCGCGCAGCCGTTCACACGGCAGCGTGGTTTCATCTTAGACCTTTAGTCGTCCTGATTTCTGCGGCCATGCCCCAACAGACAGACGCAAACGGTCGTAGTCAGACGCGTTGCATCGCCTTGGAGCGATCCGCCAGCCGGGAGCTTCTCTTTGCACGGCTAGTAGCATCCAAAGACCATGTTGTCTAGAAAACTATTTAATATCAATGACTTATCCATATGTGGACAACCTATCCATAGGTGGAAAGCATTTCTGTAACGATACGATTGGGTTAGGGTGATCGAAAAGTGCAGCCACCACGAACGCCTCGGCATGGTGATCGACAGCACAGAACCGATCCTTGCCTTTGAGCAAACTCTGCATAGGCTGCGCACTTATTGCCGGGGACTGTAATGGGCGCTTTTCGCTGGTTTTCTTTGATCGTTTGCATCTGGCTGATGTGCGGATCAGCACACGCCGAGCGCCGTGTCGCGCTGGTAATGGGCAACTCGGCTTACAAGAGCGTACCCAAGCTCTCCAATCCTGCGAACGATGCTGCCCTGGTCGGTAGCATGTTCAAGAAAGCCGGGTTCGATTGGATCGACATCAGGACCGATCTCAACGGTTCCGAGATGCGCAAGGCGCTGCGTGACTTTGGCGGTCGAGCGCGAGATGCTGAGGTTGCCGTCATCTACTACGCCGGTCACGGCATCGAACTTGATGGCACCAACTACCTCATCCCCACTGACGCGGCTCTTGAGACCGATAGCGACGTTCTCGACGAGACCGTGGCGCTTGACCGGGCGTTGTTCGCCGTCGAGCCAGCCAAACAGCTTCGGCTGATTATCCTTGACGCCTGTCGCGACAATCCCTTTGCCAAAACCATGAAGCGGACGGTTGCTGCCCGTGCGATTGGTCGGGGCCTCGCAAAAGTCGAGCCGAGCAGTCCGAATACGATGATAGCATTCGCGGCTAAGGCAGGTTCTACCGCTTCGGATGGCAACTCGAAGAACAGCCCGTTTGCGGCTGCGCTTGTCGAGCGGCTACCCACGCCGGGTCTTGATCTGCGAAAGGCATTCGGCTTCGTCCGCGACGATGTGTTGAAGAACACAAGTTACAAGCAGGAACCGTACGTCTACGGGTCGCTAGGCGGGGATGACGTAGCGCTTGTCGCCGCGAAGCCGACAGCAACCGGGCCTCAGGCCAGCCCCGATGATGCCATTCGTCGCAACTATGAGCTTGCCCTGCAACTCGGCACCCGCGATGGCTGGACAGCCTTCCTGAGCCGATACACCGATGGTTTCTATGCGGACCTTGCCAAGGGTCAACTCAACAAGATCGCCGCAGAAGAAGCAAAGAAAGGTGGTGCCGAAAACAACCAGAAGATCGCGGCCCTCCCATTGCCCGCACCTGCGCCTGAACCGGGGCAATCGGCGCAAGAACTTGCCAAGGCGGTGCAGTCCGAACTTCACCGTGTCGGCTGTCTCGCCAGTCTAGAGAACGGCGAGTGGAGCGCTCAGTCACAGCGCTCGCTGACACTGTTCAACAAGTACGCCGGAATGAAGCTCAATCCGGCGCTCGCAAGCTCCGACGCGTTGGACGCGATCAAAGCCCGGTCAGGCCGCGTATGCCCGTTGGTCTGCGATCACGGTTTCAGGACCGATGGAGATGCGTGTGTGAAGATCGCCTGCCGCGCAGGCTATCGCGTCAACGACGACGATGAATGTGAGAAGGGTCCGGACAAGAAGCCGTTATCTGCCGCCCGCGATCAATCCAGAGTGCGAGATGATATAGCACCGGGCAAGCAACAATCATCTTCTCGGATGGTGTAATCAGGCTGGCTGTCGGCCCCTCAAGAATGGATGCACCCTTGTTTCGAGAGGCGGGGCGGCAGGGCGGGAAATAGAAGTCTGCGACTGATCGGAGGCGCGTCGCGCATCCATGAGTACATCGACGATCTGCGCGAACTGATCAGGAAGCGGCGCGGCAAGCCATTCTAGGACGTACAGGTTGGCATTGGCTTCGCTTTCTCATGATAATGAGCCGCGATCATCCCACGCTTGTTGTCCGCACCCGCAGCGATATAGCCGATGGGTCCGCCTGTGAGTGGATCGAGAAACGTCTGAAACTTCCGAAGCTGCAATCCACACTTGAGGCATTTCGGTTCTGAGGGCTGAGCTTTCTTGTCCATCAGGGCCAGCTAACACTGCTGGTGGTGGACCGCGCTCCCTCCCGGATCACTACTTATGGGCAAGTACGGGATGACGTTGCGAGCGTTCTTGATCCCTGAACACACTCAAGGATGCGGCGGCTGCAATGGTTTGCTGGGCGGAGGCAGACCCATTCCTTCCGCTCGCATCGAGGCAAGCCTTCGGTAAGCTGTCGCTTGGCGCTCAAGATCGGCTCTCAGATCAGGGTCGGCCTCATTGGCGGCAAACCGCTCGAAGGCAATGGCTCTTTCGAGGTAGTGCATCAAAGCATCAATCATCTGCCCGGTCTCCGGCAGTATCGGGATCATTGCTTGGGCTGCGTGGGGTCAGAGCCGCGCTCAACCCATCTCGCGGCCCTTCAACGGCTCAGGTCCCAGTTCTCACAACCAAGCCAAGAAAGGCGCGGAGGTTCCCTACGCTCGCTCGAAAGGGATTAACCTGGATCAGCAAGTTTTCACGGGCGGCAGCAAATGCGCACTTGGGCGGGAACGGCTCAGAATACGCGTCGTTGCCGGACATGGACGACGCGTTGTCTTCCTCCCATCCTGACTAACCCGGCCAGCACTACTGGTCGGGTTTTTCTTGTGAGGACTATTCAGATCAACATGATGAGCAGCAAAGCCATCTCAGTTGGCGAGACGGCTCTGTACCTCTGCTAGAAGGGTGAAGTGGTCGGACAGTCGCAATGGTGGCGGTGCAGAACTACTGAAAGGCTACTTGTGCACAGCAATCATAGAAAAAGGGTCGCATTGGCGCGACCCCTGCCGGACAAATGCGTTGGGAATGAAATGACAGCCCCGGCAAGAGCATCCTGACCCCCTCGACAGGGTTGAGAAATCCGTAGTAACGCGGTGTTCCGATACCGGAACCTGATGTGTCCTGATCGCTTGCCATTGACGTGCATCAAAGTCCCCGGTGTCCCTTCCGCGAGGATGGGACATGAAGCAGCCGGAGAAAGATCAGGGCGAAGAACCCACAGACCCCAAAGCCCTTCGTCAAGCGGAGGTACGTCGGATAATTCAGGACTACATCAACGATCTACGTGAACTGATCAAGAAGCTGGGCGGGAAGCCGAATCGCCGAGGTTCAGTCAACGGTCGGGAGGGCGACGCCTAACTTGCGCAGCGCCCGTTCGCTCTCGGCCAGCATCCGGTAGCTCCGCTCCATCGTTTCAAGGTGATGGCGCGTCAAGGCATCCGTCACCGTCTCCAGCGCCACGCGGTATCGCTCTGCTCGTTTCAAGTATTCATCGGCCGTCATGAGGCACCATAGGAACGGGACCGAATGGCCTGCATTCATCTAGAATGCCGCGATACTTCTTCCACGTCCACAATGTTGCGCCCAACAAGGATGAGGAAGGCAAAGACTTGCCGGACGATGCGACGGCTTGGCGCGAGGCTACCCGTTACGCCGGTACACTGTTGAACGACGTAGATCGGAAGTTCCGACCTGGCGAAGAATGGAGCTTGGAAGTTGCAGACGAGGCCGGAAAGCCGGTCTACTTCATCAGCATTCGCTCTAGGAAAATGAAGTAAGGCCGCCTCAGCAAGGCCCTTGGCGGGAACGTTTGCCAATGCCTCATCGTTCGTGGTGAGCGGACACGAACGCAGGCAGAAGCTATGAAGTGGATGTAGGTCGCTTGGCAGCGGTGTCTCGCCCCTCAACACCGATCTGGTCCGAAAAAATTAGCGACTGTGTCGTCGCAATCGGACGGTATCGCCTGTTGACCCAAGGGGTCCCTCCAGCGGTCCACTGGGATTAGTTCGGCGCCTTCACTGCTTGCAGCGTTTTTCTGGCCAGTCCGCACCCGGCAACGTCAGGTATGGAGGAGTAGTTTAATGAGGTTCCAGAGTGCAAATGACATTATCAGCAAGGTACCTGCCGTCACGCTGGGTTTCTGGGCGATCAAAGTCCTTGCCACCACTCTGGGAGAAACCGGTGGCGACGCGGTAACCATGAGTTGGCTCCACGCAGATCAGAATGCCCAGAACGGTGGGTATCTGATCGGGACTGCTATCTTTCTCGCGATTTTCGTTGCCGCAGTCGTCGCTCAGATTTCAACGACGAAATTCAATCCTTGGGTGTACTGGCTCGCCATTGTTGCTTCCACGACTGTGGGCACCGCGCTGGCGGATTTTTTTGATCGTTCTTTGGGAATTGGCTATGTGGGAGGCTCTTCCATTTTGCTGGCCTGTGTCCTTTGTTCCCTTGGCGCATGGTACGCGACCTTGGGATCAGTGAATGTGGACACTGTCACGTCCCCAAGGACCGAGCTGTTCTATTGGATCACCATTACGTTCTCGCAAACCTTGGGTACCGCCCTCGGAGATTGGATCGCTGACGATACCGGACTGGGATACGATGGAGGCGCCCTACTTTTTGGTGCGGGCCTAGTGGTGCTTGCGGCGCTGTACTACTGGACCACGGTATCGCGGGTCTTTCTGTTCTGGGCGGCCTTCATTCTCACGCGCCCTCTGGGGGCCACGGTTGGAGATTTTCTTGACAAGCCAGTCAGCCATGGTGGGCTAGCCCTCAGTCGTCCTATAGCTTCCGTGGTCATTCTCGCTGCAATCGTCTTGCTCGTCGCTATCCTGCCGCAGCGGCCAGGGCGGCATTCGGTCGATTGGGCGTCTCAGCCAAGAACCGAGTAGTCCAATCCATACGGAAGGTTGCGTGTTGGCCTTTGCAGAAGACAATCTCGCACTCAATCGGCGTCCGCATTTTCGACAAACGCCAGCACTGGCACTGGCTACTGACCAGCCATTGCCTTGTAGATCGCGCCGCGTGAACACCCAAGCTTCTTCGCAATGGCGGTCGCGCCGAGTCCTTGCGCTACTCTCAGCTTCGCCAAAAGCCCTTGAACCGGGTGGGCGACAGCTCAGTGTATCGGACGGCGTGCTGAATGTTCTTGTGGCCGAGATAGGCTTGCAAGGCTCGCGTATCGTAGCCCCGGTTGGCCCACCCCCAGATCAGTGTCGGTGAGTCTCCGGCTCCTCGCGGTCATTTCGGCGGCGGTGCTGCGGGAAACCCCGTGAGCATCCTGATCTTCCACGTTCCACCTTCACGAATATAAGTTGCCGTCCAGCGTCCTCTATCCTCCATCGCTGCCCCGGACGAGTTCTTGCCCGTCGCCTGATACTCACCGATGCCAATCATGCTGTCTTTATCGGGGTCAACGGTGCTGGCCTGTTCGACCGTGATCTTGATCTGGTTCATACCAGCCTTGAAGGCACCTTCCATAAACTGAGCAAGATCTGTATGCGTTCCACTAGGATTGACGAGAACACCGTCCTTGGTGAACAGCGCCACAAGACCTGCACTGTTCTGCTTGTCGAAGTTCTCCTTGTAAGCAGCAGCAATCTTTTCCACGTCCTGGCTGCTGCCCTGATCGTCAGCAGCAAATACCGGATCTACGAGAACGGATAACAGGCAGAGCGTAGCAGCAGTAGCTAATCGCATCGAACCCTCCCAATCGTTGGCCGCGAAAGCGGCGCAGGAACGGTACCACAGCGTAATGAATTGCCAAAGAGGCGACCATCTACGGTGTCCCGATCATCGAAAGCCATGGGTTCAGCGGTAACGCCTTCAGCTGGACGGAGTTGGTCCACTTCCGGCACTCGATCTCAGAAAGTCAAAGCCAGCTTGGCTCAAACGCATTCGGACGGTGGTGAGCGGAGCCTCCGTAACGGCAGTCTGCGGTTCGTCCTCGATCAGGCTATACGTGATCAGCTTCCATAGTGTGCGTGGCGAAACAAGCTCGCGTTCGCACTTCCACAGGGTGCCATTCGGGCCATAGATACGAAAGACCTTCTGATCATTCACCGCGACCATGGCGCGGCGGATCGCAGCCGTGACGGTCGGTTTGATTGGTCTGACCCGCTCCATGAGGATACCGGACAAGGTGCTTTTAGAGAGAAGCCGCCAGCTTGGGGGGCCAGCGGCTTCATTGGTGGGTCTCATTCGTAGTTTGGGGACCACGAAGCTTCATCGAGCCGTGCTCCGGCTCCCCATGCTTTGATGTAGATCAAGGTTGTTTATTTCGATAAGCTTGCCCCATAGGGACGTGCGTCCTGCATAGTGACGGTAATCAGCAGCCAGTCACGCACCGCAGCAGCAACCGCCTGCCGCGTCGTCGCAGCAGCCTGCTACCTCAGTTCCTCAGCCGCCGCCACCACCGCAGCATACCCAGCGAACGTGACGGCAGCTACTTACGGGTGAGAGTAGCCGCTCAGGGCAGGGGGGTTAGCAAGATGTCCGCTCTTGGACTTGCTGCGACCCTGTTCAGCCACGTCGGACGGTGCCGCCTGTTTACCCAGAACGGAGCTAGCCATCGGACAGTTGACCCTCATTAAACTGGTACATTACAGTTCTATAGCTACTGTGACCGCTAATGCGTGGGAGTTGATCATGACCCGTGATGTTACGGCGCTGAAATTGCTTTTTTATAAACTCAGTTTGACCTGCAGCCTTCTTTTCATGACAACGAACTCTTGGTCGGCGGGCTCCGACAGCCCGCAGTCAAAGCAGACAACCATCAACGGCGCGGTACTCAATTATGAGGAACAAGGCGATGGGGCGCCTGTGGTGTTTGTCCATGGGTGCTGTTCGGACTACAGGGCTTGGGATGGTCAGCGAAAGGCAATCGCATCCAAGTATCGGTTCGTCGCGTTCAACCTTCGTTATCATGGGACAAGCCCTTGGTCCGACGACGGCTCGAAGTACTCGATCGCAACGCACGTCGATGATGTCGCCGCATTCATTCAGAGTTTGAATAGTGGGCCGGTGAGCCTCGTGGGATGGTCGTACAGTGGTCCGATCGTGATGCTCGTAGCGCTCCAGCATCCTGAACTCGTCCGCAGCATTGCCGTGTATGAGCCGACTGCCGGTGGCTTCATCACTGATCCAGAAATCCTGAAGAGCGCAGGCCAGGATCGCCAAGCGATGCTGGGCCCAGCAGTCGCGGCGGCGAAATCCGGTGACCTCGCCAATGTGGCTCGGCTCGTGCCGGCCGGTGTCAATAGCCAGCCGGACATCTTCGATCATTTGCCTCCGGAAGCTCGTTCCATGTTCCTCGAGAATGCTCGCACCGTCGCACTGCTTGCAGCGTCTCCGCCGCCGCCACCGCTTTCCTGCGAGCAACTCCGCCAGATCAAAATCCCGACGCTGCTCAGCCGTGGCGAGGATACGCGAACGGTGTTTCGGCTCGCGACCGACGGTGCCGCAGCATGTATGGCCAATGCGAAGGTCGTTGTACTACCGGGTGGCCGCCATCTGTCCATGGTTCAGCAGCCTGATGCTTTCAACGCGATGTTGATGCAATTCCTCTCGACCGTGGGCTCACAAGTTAAAAACTGAAGGTGCCCTCGGTTTTATCTCTGCGATGCCGAGTGCACCTATGCAGGTGGTCATCTCGGCCTTATGGCACGCTTGCTCATCGTTGCTAGGGCGCCGGTAAAGAGCTGTCTTCTTAGCTTTCGAGAGGCAAGCGCTTCGTTGCGATGAACTTCGATTTCGCTCGTTGCAGAAGACAACACGTCTTTAATCGGCGTCCATTTAAGCGCGAAGCGGACGCAGCAGTGGAATTGGTCATTGAGCGTACATGGCTTTGTAGATCGAAGCGTGTAGGGCGAACCTTGAACGGCATTCCGGCTTCAACGCGCCCGCCTAGTTGAACTAAGCAGTTCTGCATTGACGATAAGGAACCGCAGAACGCCAGAAACCTCCTCAACATGCTGGTTACCTTTAGCACTGTGAGGAGGTTTATGAGTATCGACGAGAAGCGCAGGAATGGGGCATGATCGACAGTTAGCTCACGCTTAACGCCTTGTAGATTGCTCCCCGCGAACATTTTAGCTGCTTCGCTATTGCAGTAGCGCCAAGACCCTGCGAGCGAAGGGACTTGATCTGCTGATGGTCGAGGCTGACCGGCCTGCCCTTATAAATGCCATTGGCCTTGGCCTTGGCGATGCCAGCCGCTTGCCGCTCCTTGATGAAACCTAGCTCCATCTCAGCGACCATGCCTAGCACAGTAACCACCATGCGTCCGAGCGGCCCCGCCGTGCTGACGTCTGGCTCAAGAATACGGAGCGATGCTCCCTTCTGATCCAGTTCGTGGACGAGGTTCAGCGCATCGCGGGTTGATCGGCCAAGCCGGTCGAGCTTCACCACCACCAGCGTGTCGCCGGGTCTGATGAAGTCGAGGATGGTCTCCAACTCGGTTCGGCCCTCGCGGCTCCTGCCTGACACCTTCTCCTGCCTGACGATGTCGCAGCCAGCGGCCTTCAAGCGCTCAACTTGGGTGTCGGTGTTCTGGTCGGTGGTGGAGACGCGGGCGTAACCGATGAGGGACATGACACCTCCTGTTCACGATGGGTGTACCCGTGGTGACCGTTCCGTAAGGGTCCGCTCAGCGTTCACAGCGGGTCGTTTTCCATTTTTTACACATCCGAATCTTTGGATCAAGATCCAAAGTGAACAATCCAAGCGCGACGAATGATTCTGGCCCGAAGGGAGATTCCGCGTCTTCATTGGGGATTGACCGCACCGTGTAGTTGCGAGCCGCTGCAATTTTTCGCACTACACAAGCCATGGCCCTCATCCGTCCACGCCTCACTGAGTTCCACGGCCTCGATCTCGCACAGGCCAGCGTGGACTTCGCAATACCGTTCCTCGAAGAGGATCTCCCTCTTTACGTGGACCCATTCCTGCTTTGGAAGTCTCCATCACTCCAAGACCAAGCTCTCCACGGAGCGATGATCGCGGCATTCAACCGGCTCGGAACGCTCGCGAAGCAAGGGCACGCTGACCTCGCTATCGGAATGGTTCAGCAGATTTCGGAGTGTGAAGAGGTTGGCCTTGGAGGTGCCGCTAAGAAAAAAGGTAAGCGGATCGGCTCGTCAATAGCTCGGCAAATACTGAGTTTGTTCGAAGTTATCCCCTCTTACGCTGCCGGCTTCACTCACTTCGAGGAAATTCAACTATTCGTGGATGGGATCTCGAAGGATCGTGTGAGCGACATAGCTTGCAATCTCCTCAAGTCCTTTCTCATCGATTACACAATCGAGCAGTGCGACAAGCTGGGAATTCCCCGCGCAAAGACCAAACTGGACAGTGTCTACGACCAACAGTCTCACAAGTTGATTGTTATCGAAGAAATCGATCTGCCAACGGACCCCAAGAGTGGATCGCCCATATTGCTCGTTCCGAAGCGGTGGCTTCGCCATTCGCCCTGGATCGGCTTCGACGATTACTTCAAGAACTACATTCCAAAAGACGACCAGCATAACAAGGTCGTGTGGGATCGTGTTGCCTTGCTGAATTTCAATCGGCACAACTACGGCGTCGTTCGACAATACATCGAACTGAAAGAGCGAACTGCCGCTCATTGCGCTGTCGATCCGCTATTCACTCAGATCCCGTTGGTATCAGCGAAGCGAAGGCTTGCAGCGATCCAGAAGCTGCCAACAGGTAAAGATGGGAATGCCGATCAGAAATACGAAGATCTGGTCGTCGAACTGCTCGCGAATATGTTTTACCCGCACCTCGACTACGCTGACGATCAAGTGCGAACAGATAGCGGGGCGCAAATTAGAGATTTGATCTTCTATATGAATCGCGAAGTCGATTTTTTGCGCGACATCCATGCCGATTTTGGTACGAGGCAACTTGTTTGCGAGATCAAAAACGTTCGAAGCATTGAGAGGGAGCATATCAATCAGCTAAATCGGTACTTGTCGGATGAATTCGGTAGGTTCGGCGTGCTGGTGACGCGGCACCCGTTACCGAACGCGATGCGAAGGAATACCATTGACCTCTGGTCCGGCCAGCGGAGGTGCATCATTCCTATTACGGACGAAGATATGTCGCTGATGGTTGATCTGTTTGAGGAGAAGCGGCGGCCACCGCTAGATGTACTTAAAAGAAGCTATCTCACGTTTAAGCGGGAGTGCCCCACATGACTGCGGACGAAGTTGAAGAATTCAGGAAGATGGCTGCGCAGCTTGATGCCCTCCATCAAGAGGCCACCACAGCATCCAAAAAGCATCCGGACAAGCCCGTCAGCAAATTTAAGGTAGAGCTTGCAAACTCAGTTTTAGAGGTCGCCAAGAAAGTCCTTGGGACCTCAGCGCCGGTTCTGAACTTTGAAAAGTTCAACGCAGACGATCTTCCTACGAACAGCGATCTAAGTTTTGTAGTGAGCCAATTTGTAGAGTGCGCCGAGAAGGTGAAGGCTCAGAATATCCAGCGGATGCACAACGGCACGTGGTATTGGCAAGTCAATAAGAGCATGAGCAACATCGTTGCCGTGGCACCGAAAGGTGTGCGCTGATGGCCCGTGAACCCGATCTTCCAAAGACCACCCCGGAGAAGGTGGCCGCATATAACACCTTGAACCCGCTACTTGAAGCAATGTATCGGGAATTCCAAGAGCTGTCTCGTAAGAAGCCAGACGGCCAAGTAGGGAAAACCAAAACGAGGATCGTTAACAGACTTCTCAAGGCCATACACGACGTGCTGGACGGTGAACCCAATCGTGGATACCTCGACGAACTAAACGAGGACGATTTGCCGCAGAATAGTGATGTGGTTTTGATCTTGAGCCAGACGGCAGCAGCAATGGACGCTTTCCAGCGGCGTTATCGTCGTCGGTATGGAACGGATATCGTTTGGTCGGTCTGATCAACTCCGCGCGGTGCAAGCTCTCTTCGCCGCTGCGCTGATATCACCCTGACGGGGCAGCGGGGGGATCTAGCGAACCCCTATTCTGCGAAGACGAGACAGATTTTTGCTCAAGAATATAGCAGGTCGAAGCCCACCATATAAACTAGGCCGGTGCCGCTGGTTGTAATTGAGATCCCGCCGGTAGGAAGAGACAATTCTTGCGCAAGAAACGACTGGACGACAAAACGATCAATGATGTGGTTGGGAGATACAGTCGGGGTGAAAGCATTACAGCGCTGATGGCCGAGATTGGCCTAAGTCAGAGCGCTTTCAGCAAGGCAATCAAAAGGCGAGGGATCACGCTTGACCCACGCGAGCCTGCTATAACCGCCAAGATGATCCGGGAAGCTATGCGGCTCTATGAGGAGGGTCTGTCGCAGGACCAGATCGCTCGTCAGCTAGGGGTCAAGCGAACTACTCTCGCGCAACATCTGAGAGCCGAAGGCTATCAGGCGCGGGACCGATACGAGACCCTCAGAAAAAGGTCAAAGCTCAAGAGCTCAGAGGTGAAGCGGTATCACAATCGCTACTTGCGTGGCGAATCCATCGCCTCTCTGGCTTCGGAAGCAGGGCTATCAAAGGTGTCGCTGACCAATACGTTCCATAGGCATAACTTACAGGTGCGAGCTTGGTCGCGCATGACGCCGACGCTGGCTCGTGCCGTAGGCTTCCGGCTCAAAAATGGCGAAACGCTTCCGGCAATTTCAAAAGAATTTGGCTTCTCTCCATCAGGATTACGGCAAGCCTTGGCGCGACACGGTGTAGTTCCACCGCAAATAGATGCCGGAGCATTGCAAGAGATCCGAGTGCGGCACGAGGCAGGGATTCCGTTAGATACACTGCCGAGTGAGCTTGGTCTTTCAATCGAGGGACTTGGTGCGATCCTAGAACGAGAGCGAGCGAAGGCGAGAGCCTCCCGGCGGCCCAAGCATCCTCGAAAGGCAGCGGGTGCAAGCACCGATAGGTCACGGAAACTTGCCGACGAGCAGATCAGAGAAATCCATCGTCGTCGGATTGCCGAGAAAATTGGCATCTGGACCTTGGCGAAAGAATATGGGGTTAATCCCTCCTCGCTTTACGAGCGCATGAGAAAGCTGGGGCTTGCTGTAAGCAGCGGCATGGGGACCAAGCGGAAAGTGTTCTCTCATGATTTCGTTCAGGAGATCTATGCGGAGGCCAGGAGAACGAAAAAGTCGGTGATACAAGTACTACGCGAGCGAGGTCTCGCCGAACGCGCCGGTGGCATAAGCATTTCAGGACGCGCACTTGGCCTCGTTCCACTTAGTCCGTCAGAGATTACGGGGCATTCGGAGCGAGACACCTATTTGTACATCATGAAGGTGATTATACCCGGCAAGACAGTGGGTCTTTACGCCGGACAAAGCATAGATCCGCTAATGCGGATGCGTCAGCACATCGCGCAGGCGACGAAGGGCATAACCACACGCAATAAGAGGACAGCATTTATCAGGGAAGCAATCCGTGAGGCGCGGTCTGTCGGCATACCGATAGCAGAAATAGTTACGATGGAAATTCTTCCCGGAGTAATTGCTGCAAATGCGGCTGGCGACGCTGAACGTGATCTCATTACGCGCATACGTGACCAATGTTCTCGCGAGGGCCACGTCTTATTGAATGGGCTTATAGGTGCTCCCGCAGGCGGCTATGGCCGGGTAATCGGCGTCGATATTGAGGCAGAGATTGTCAGAGCTTACAGCTCCGGCAAAAGCAGTCAGGAGGTCGCATATGCTTTTGGTGTTAGCCGATCAACGGTTAATCGGATCATCGCAGCGCGAGGAAAGCAGAAAAGCCCTGCTGAGTATCTTCGTAGATATGACGATACGATAACAGATCAAGCAATCTCGTTAGCAAAGGCTGGATACAAGCAAGATGCAATCTGCGAGCAACTCGGAATCTCCAAGCCCACTCTTTATAAAGTTCTCAGAAAAGCGGGCCTAACCAAGGCGCATAAGCCGCGGCCTCGTTGATCCCCGCTGTTCGGACGGGGCAGACTGCCGGTCTCTGAGAGTTTTCTTGAGATCTGTTTGGTGAGAGCCTTGCGCTGCTACGTTTCCCTGCTACGTTCTGTCGATTAGTGGACTAAGTGGACGAGAAGCACAGAGCGGAGCGAAGGGCGAAGGAAGGTCAGTTGGGCTGTTATCCCGCCAGAAACGCTCCCTTCGTCTAGCGGTTAGGACGCGGCCCTCTCAAGGCTGAAACAGGGGTTCGATTCCCCTAGGGAGCGCCAAATCCACGACATTGAATATACGATGGCGCTCCAGTGCGGGAATGCCATGTTGCTCGACAACTGATTGATCGTGCAGGCATCAGCCGAGCTTGCCACCCTGCGCCGTCACAATTTGCCGTTCGCGATCCGATCGCCCGAGGTGTCTCTACGGATCCAATGACGGGTGCGAATGACTCGCGGAATACCCGTCGACCACGCCAAACTCCACAACTGGCATCATCCAATAAACCAGTTGCGATCCGGCAAACGCCGTCCTCAGCCGATCGAGCAGTTGCTCCGCGCGCACCTTCTCGAGGACGAGCCGTACCAGCACCTGGTCAGCATGACCCTTCACGCGTTCCGCCGGCGTCAATAATCGCACCGTCTCGCCGTGTCCGGCGGCATCGGATGCGGTGAAGCCGGACACCAGATCGCTTTGCGCGGTGAGATAATCGAATAGTTCCTGGCGAAACTGACGCGATGCAATCAGGGTCAGACAAACCAGTTCTGCGGTCATTTGGTAGCCTTCGCGACGCCACCAAAGCGGCGATAGAGGATCGGCAACAGAATGAGAGTCAACGCCGTCGACGAAAGCAGCCCGCCGATCACCACGATCGCCAGCGGCTTCTGGATTTCGGATCCGGGGCCGGTCGCAAACAGTAGCGGGATTAGTCCGAGCGCTGTGATGCTCGCGGTCATCAGCACGGGCCGCAGCCGGCGCCTCGCGCCTTGGGTGACGATATCGTCTTGCGGCAGGCCGTGAGCGCGCAACTGGTTGAAATAGGAGACCAGCACGACGCCGTTCAATACGGCGATGCCGAGCAGTGCGATGAATCCGACCGAGGCCGGAACGGAAAGATACTCGCCGGTCAGGACAAGCGCAAAGACGCCGCCGATCAGCGCGAATGGAATATTGACCAGCACCAGCAGCGCCTGACGGATCGAACCAAAAGTGGTGAAGAGCAGAACGAAGATAAGCCCGATGGCGACCGGCACGACAATCGACAGACGCGCGGCGGCGCGCTGCTGATTTTCGAACTGTCCGCCCCATGTGAGCCGATAGCCCTGCGGCAGCGTGATCTCCGCCGTCACCTTCTGCCGCGCCGCCTCGACAAAGCCCACCATGTCGCGGCCGCGGACATTGGCCCGAACCACGCTCATCCGGCTGCCGTCCTCGCGGTCGATCTTGACGGGGCCATCGACCCGATGGATGCGGGCAACTTGCGAGAGCGCTACGTGCTGTCCGGACGCCAGCGTCAGCGGCAGGCTGCCCAAGAGCGTCGGAGCCTCGCGGGTCTGCTCGCTGCCGCGGACCAGGATCGGCGTGCGGCGGCCATCTTCCAATGCGGTACCGATCGTTCGGCCCTCGATCTGGGTACGCAACGCGTTGGCAACCGCGTCCACGGTCAGGCCGAGGCGCCCGGCCTCCATCCGGTTGATCGCGATCGTATAATATTGCGCGCCTTCATTCAGCGTCGTGTACACGTCCTCGGCGCCGTCAATCCCGGACAGGATCGCCGACAGCCTGGCCGCGATCTCGTTCAGTTTTGCAATGTCGGGGCCGAAGAGCTTGACCGCTACGTCGCCACGCACGCCGCTGATCATCTCCTGCACGCGCATGTCGATCGGTTGGGTAAAGCTCAGCGACACGCCCGGAAACTCGGCGAGCACCTCGCGGAGTTGCTGCAGTAGTACCGACTTGCTCGACGTCTTCCGTTCCTCGACGGGTTTCAAGACCAGGAACGTGTCGCTCTGGTTGGGCCCCATCGGATCGAGGCCAAGTTCATCCGACCCTGTGCGCGCGACGATGCCGGTAACATCGGGCACCTTGGCCAGGATCGCCGATTGAATTCTCGCATTGAGGGCGAGCGCTTCGTCGAGATTGACCGAGGGCAGGGTCTCGACGCTGACAATGATGTCGCCCTCGTCCATCGTCGGCATGAAGGTCTTGCCGAGCTGAGTATAGGCAAATCCTGCCGCGACCAGAGCCACCACGGCCGCGATCATCACCTTGCGCTCGTTGGCGAGTGCCCAGACCAACGCCGGTGCATACAGGCGCGAGGCGGACCGGATCAGCCACGGCTCGTGATGGGGGACTGATTTGAGGAGAAACGAGGTCGCGACCGGAATCACGGTGAGCGACAACAATAGCGAGCCGGCCAGCGCAAAGATGATGGCCAGCGCTACCGGGATGAACAATTTGCCCTCGAGCCCCTGCAGCGTGAGCAGCGGAACGAAAACGATGATGATGATCAACACACCCGAAGCGACCGGCTCCAGTACCTCGCACACGGATCGAAACACGATATGGACCAGCGGCGGCGGCGCGCCGCTGGTCTCCTTGCTAAGGTTGCCGACGATGTTCTCGACCACGACTACCAGCGCGTCGATCAGCAGGCCGATTGCGATCGCAAGCCCGCCCAAGCTCATCAGATTGGCCGACATTCCGACGGCCCGCATGGCGATCAGCGCGATGACGATAGCGAGCGGCAGGCTGAGTGCAATCACCAGCGACGCCCGCCAATTGCCGAGGAACAGCAGCAGCAGGACGACGACGAGGACGGTGGCTTCGCCCAGGGCGCGAATGACGGTGCCGACGGCACGCCCGACCAGCCGACTCCGATCGTAGAAGACGTTGATGGAAACGCTTTTCGGCAACGAGGGCTGTAGTTCCTCCAGCCGCTGGCGGACGTCGTGCACGAGCTGACCGGCGTTGGCGCCGCGCAGGCCCAGCACCAGTCCTTCGACCGTTTCGCCGCGGCCATCGACCGTGACGGCGCCGTAGCGCGTCAGCGAGCCGACCTGGACCCGCGCGACGTCGTTCACCCGGATCGGGATGCCGTCGCGGGTGTCGACCACGATCGCGCGAATGTCGTCGATGGAGCGGATGCTGCCCTCGATCCGGACCAGCGCGCTGTCTTCGCCCTGGTTGACCCGGCCGGCGCCGTCGTTACGGCTGTTGGCCTCCACGGCGCGGCGAAACAATTCAGACGAAATGCCGCGCGCCGCCAGCGCATCGTTGAGCGGTACGATCTCGAAGGCGCGGACATAACCGCCGAGCGCGTTGACGTCGGCGACGCCCGGCACTGTCCGCAGCGCCGGACGGATCACCCAATCGAGCAGCGTGCGCCGTTCGGCCAGCGACAGCTCGGGGCTGTCGATCGTGAACATGAACATCTCGCCGAGCGGGCTCGTGATCGGCGCCAGGCCGCCGTTGACGCCCTCAGGTAGATCGCGCGCAATGTTGGAGAGACGTCCGGTGACCTGATTGCGCGCCCAGTAGATGTCGGTGCCGTCCTCGAAATCGACAGTGATATCGGCAAGCGTGTATTTGGTCGACGAGCGCAGGATCTTCTTGTTCGGCAGGCCCAGCAATTCCAGTTCGATCGGAACAGTGATGCGCTGTTCGACCTCCTCCGGGGTGAGGCCCGGCGCCTTCATGATGATTTTCACTTGAACAGGCGAGACGTCGGGGAAGGCGTCGATCGGCAGGCCCGGTAGAACGACGAAGCCGGCTCCGATCAGCAACAGCACGCTTAAGCCGACAAACAGGCGCTGCGACAGCGCAAAGCCGACCAGACGCTCGAGCATCAATTGCCAGCTCCGAGGCCCGCCAGAACGCCGCGCAACCCGGAAATACCGCTGATTGCCACCTCGTCCTTGTCGCTGAGCTCGCCCGCGACCACCATGTGGTTCTGGTCCTCGGCGAGCAGCGTGACCGGGATCAGCCGGAAGCCGCCGTCAATAACGACAAAGATCGAGGCGGCTTCGCCGCGCCGAACCACCGCGCTGTAGGGAACTTCCCAGGCGCTTTCGCCGGGGGAAAGAAAATTGATCCGTACCGCAGCGGTCTGCCCCGGACGCAGTTCACCATTATTGGGCAGTTCCGCCCGCACCAGCACCGTCTGGGTCGCAGCGTCGGTCGTTTCCGATACCAGCACGACGTGGCCCGGCGTCGCGTAACCTTCAACTTCCACTTTGGCACCCGTGCGAATGGCGCGGATGCTCGATCCGGGAATCGCAATCTCGGCCCATAGCGGCGACAGCCGCGCGAGCTTGACGAGCGGCGCCGATTGCTCGACCCGCTGGCCGGGTGAGATCGCGAGTTCAACGACTGTCGCCGGCTCGGGCGCGGCGACGGAAAGTGTCGCCGTGATCGCCGCTTCATCGGTCAGGCGCGAAATATCCGCATCCGAGAGGCCGCTAAGCCTCAGCATCTGCCGGCGTTCGGCAACAGCAATGCTGGCCTGCCGCGCCTCGGTCTGGCTAGCCTCCATCACGCGCTGTGGCACCGCCTTGCCTTCGAACAATTCGGTGTTTCGTCGCAACTGCTGCGCAGCCAGAACGTCCTGCGCGATGGCATGCAGATAGTCGCGCTGCAGCGACACGAAGCTCGGGCTTTGCAGGGTGACAAGTCGCTGGCCCGCGGTGACCCGGTCGCCACGGGCCACCGATAGACCTGCGATCATACCGGCCGCCGGAGCACTAACGACCCACAATTGCGGCGTGGGGATCACAATCTGGGCCGGATAAGGTAGCGTCTGATCGGTTCGGCTGGAGACCGGATGCGTGACGCGCACGCCGAGGCTTCGCATTTGCGCCGGCCCGATCTTTACCGCGTCGTCCGCAAACGACCTGGTGACGTGGCCAACCAGTGCGAGGCTGAGTATAGCGCAAGCCAACCGCCGCCGTGCGTACAGATTCAGGATCACCCGGCAATGATGCATCGGCAGAAAACTCGGCAAGAGACCATGTGGACCGGCGGCGTCATGAAGTCGCGCGGCCGCCCAGTTCAGATATTCCGTGCACGCTCCCGCGGCTTGATCTCCCTCAAGCCGTCCTGATTCAACGTGAGCAGTTGCGACTGGTTCGCGACTGGAAGCTCCCCAAGCGTTGTCGAGTTGATCTGCGTCAATCACAGTTCGCAATGGATGCGCGAAAAGGAACGTCGATGCCTTCAGACTCGGGAAGCAAGCCGTGAAGCCGGGTAAATTCGTCTCGACGATTGCAATTACGCTGATGGGCCTGGCGGGCATGCTTGAGCCTGCATTGCCCCATGGTGGGGTGGCCGAGAATCGCTGGAATCCCGCGCATCTGCAAAATCTGGCGCCTGAATTCGCGCCAAAGTGCAAAAATGGGAGGCCGCCTGCGGTGAGCCGCTCGCTGTCGCCCGGCAATTTGCGCTATGGCGGCGCGGTCAGCTGACCCAAGATCGGCATAGACGATCTGCGCGGTCGCCGACGACAGTTGCTGACGGCTTCTCGATCCAAGTCAGCGAATCCTGATCACGTCTGACAAATTTCCAAGAGGGGCCATATGCAGCTCTTTAATTCAACGAAAGACTACGGCGCGATTCCGCAAGCTTTGCATTGGCTGACGGTCTTCCTCGTTGCTCTCGCTTGGGGGCTTGGGATTTTCGGCGACGTGCTGCCGAAGGGAGGCCCCCGTGATGCCGGCCTCTTTGTTCACATTTCCGCCGGGGTCGCGATCCTCGCTCTTCTGGTGGCGCGTGTGATCTGGCGTCTGGTCGATCCGCCTCCGCCGCTGGAAGCGACCGAACTTGGAGCATCGATGGGAAAGTGGCTGGATTCCGCTTCCCGGATCGCGCACTTTGCCCTTTATGCGTTGTTGGTCGCCGTCCCAGTCGTTGGGATCATATTGCAATTTGCGCGTGGTGATGCGCTCTCGCTATTTGGCCTGGCTGAAATTCCATCGCCATGGCTTAAAGATCGTGCCTTCGCCCACAATGTGAAGGAGATACATGAAATTCTTGCTCACGCACTGGTGATCCTCGCAGTCTTCCACGCGGCGGCTGCGCTAATCCATCACTTGGTGTTTCGTGATCGCACGCTGGTTCGCATGCTGCCCCGGAACGTCCGGCCCGGCTGATGGATTGGAACTCCGCCGCCGAACGTCCGATGATCGATGAGTTGCTCCTCGAAGCCGCAAGCGCCTTCGCCGCCATAATGATGCAACGGGTCGAGCTGAGAACGCCTGGCCCGTGGGCAAAATAGTCAAAAAATCGCGTCAATCCCCTCCCATAAAAATATTCCCATTTACCGAAATTCGGAAATATCGTATGTGTTGGCCATCCCAGCCCACAAAAGGGGCGGTCGTACGTCGTCACGAACGCGGGTTGGGAGTTGCGGTGGACGCGGGCGGCGTTAAAGGCGGGCTTGTGCGTGCAGGGCGAGATGAACCTCGTGAGCATGGCACGAACCGCATCGACGGACGGCGCCGAAGCCCTGCGAAGCCTCTTGGCGAAGCAGGGTCAGCTCGCGTACGGCGAAACCGTGTGGTCCTGGCCGTCGTTGCTACGGTCAAGCCTTTGCGAAGGCGTCAGCGCGTCAACCGGCGCGGTGCCGTGAATTTCGCAGAGGTGACGGAGGCAAGAAGGAACTCGTCTCCGGGGAGAGCGCGGCATAGGCCGTCAAACCATCGCGCAGGGAAGGCCTGGTCTCGGCTGCCCTGTGTCTCCCCTGTGCATTGCGTGTGCAATCAGTTCGCATGGGGGTTTTTATGGGTGCCAGCCGGCGCCCGGTCTTCCCTGCGCCCTTTCTTCGAGGGCGTGAAGCGAGAAGCATAGCTCGGGCAAACCTGCCGCGAGACTGCGAGCGCGTGTCCGCGACCCGCATGTAAATTGCCCCCCTTTTCGAGCCTGCCTTTCGAGCCTGCCTTTCGAGCCTCCTTTGCGAGCATGATGCGTCGGCATCGGTGGAGGTGGTCGTCCCTCGCGGAATCTGCCTTGATGCGAGTTCAGCGTGAGGGAGTGACGATATGAGCGGTCTGGTGATCTCTGGCGGTCGGGTGGTGGATCCCGCCAGCGGAATGGACGCCATCGGCGATGTGGCGGTGGTGGACGGCAAGGTCGCCGCGGTCGGAACAGGGCTCGGCGGCGCCGAGCGGGTGATCGACGCCACCGGGCTCGTGGTCGCGCCCGGCTTCATCGACCTTCATGCGCATGGCCAGTCGCTTCCCGCCGATCGCATGCAGGCGTTCGACGGCGTCACGACGACGCTCGATCTCGAAGCCGGCGTGCTGCCGGTCGGGTCCTGGTATGAGCGCCAGGCCAGGAAGGGACGCGTGCTGAACTACGGCGCCGCCACCAACTGGGCTTTCGCGCGTATTGGCGCGATGACAGGCTCCAATGCGGAGAGCTCGCTCGAGGCGTTCGGCAACGCCATGCGCGATCGCCGCTGGATGGACAACGTGGCCAGCGATGCGGAGGTCGCCGGCATTCTGGAGCGCCTTTCGCGCGGCCTGAACGAGGGCGGCATCGGCGTCGGCATCTTGAACGCCTATGCGCCGGGTGCCGGCGTGCAGGAGCTGACCGCGGTCTGCCAACTCGCGGCCGCGCAGGACGTGCCGACCTTCACCCACGTCGCCTACATGTCGCGTGTCGACCCCGAGAGCGCGGCGGAGGCCTATATCCGCCTGATCGGCTATGCCGGAGCCACCGGCGCGCACATGCACATCTGCCATTTCAACTCGTCGAGCAAGACCGACGTCGAGCGCTGCCGCGTGCTGATCGCGAAAGCGCAGGCGCAGGGCCTGCCCATCACGGTCGAGGCCTATCCCTACGGCACCGGCTCGACCGTGCTGGCGGCTGCCTTCTTCAGCGACCCGGAATTCGTCGAGCGCAACGGCACCGGTTACGATTCCGTGCAGCGGGTCACCGATGGCCATCGCTTCAGCGATCGCGAGGAGCTCTTGAAGGCGCAGGCTGAAGAGCCGTCGTCGCTGGTGCTGTGGCACATCCTCGACACCGAGAACAATACGCATCACCGCGACCTGCTCGACATGTCGGTGCTCTATCCCGGCGGTGCGATCGCGTCCGACGCGATGCCGTGGACGACGTCGGACGGCAAGACCTACACCGGCGACGCCTGGCCACTGCCGGACGACGCCACCTCGCATCCGCGCTCGGCGGGCTGCTTCACGAAATTCATCCGCGAATGGGTGCGCGAGCGCAAGACAGTGTCGCTGCTCGAAGGCGTGCGAAAATGCGCGCTGATTCCGGCGGAGATCCTGTCGCAAAGCACGCCCGCGATGCGCGCCAAGGGCAGGCTCGCCAAGGACGCCGACGCCGACATCGTCGTGTTCGACTACGAGAAGCTCTCGGACCGCGCGACCTTCACGGCGATGAACCGCCCCTCCGAAGGCGTGCGGCATCTGATCGTCAGCGGCCAGCCATTGATCAGCGATGGCGTGCTGGACGTAGCGGCGCGCCCCGGTCGTCCCGTGCGCCGTCCCGTCGTCGGGGGTTGAGACATGCCGGTCCCCATTCTCCTGGTGACGGGCTTTCTGGGGGCCGGCAAGACCACGGTCGTCAACCATCTGCTAGCGCATGCGGAGGGGCGGCGGATCGCCGCTGTGGTCAACGATTTCGGCGCGATCAACATCGATGCCGAGCTGATCGCGGGCGCGAGCGACGGCGTGGTCAGCCTCGCCAATGGCTGCATCTGCTGCTCGCTCGAAGGCGACCTTCTGCGCACGCTCGCGACGCTGCTGCGGCGTGATCCGAAGCCGGAATACATCGTCATCGAGACCAGCGGCGTCGCCGATCCCGCCGAGATCGTGCGTAACTTGATGGATCCCGTGATCCTGCGCGAGGCGCCGCTGGAGACGGTGCTCTGCGTGATGGACGCGGCGACACCGCCGACCGCTCTCGACGATGCGCTGCATCGTTCGCAATTGAGGGTCGCCGACATCGTGGCTCTGAGCAAGCTGGATCTGGCGGAGGAGGGCGCGAGCGGGCGGATGCGCGAGGCCATCCGCGCGCAGCGCGTTCCTGCCGTGGTGGTCGATGCGCAGCACGGCGAGATTCCGTCCGCCCTGCTGTTTCCCGCAACCGTCGACCGCGCGCCGCCGCTACGCGAGCCCGGACCGAAACGTCCGGCAGAGCAACGCTTCGAAACGCTGAGCTGGACCTCGGACCGGCCGATCTCGCTGCCCCGCCTGCAGCAGGCGATCGGCCGGCTCGCGCCAAAACTCGCGCGGGCCAAAGGCCTGTTCGAGACCGTCGAGCAGCCCGGGCGCCAGATGGTGTTTCATTTCGCCGCCGGCCGCGCCACGCTGGCGCCTGGCGAACTGCCGACGCCGGGCGTGCCGCGTGCGCGGATCGTCTTCATCGCCGAGCTCGGGGTGCTCTCGAAGGCCGAACTCGACGGGATCATGGAGACGTGCGTTGCCGGTGGATAGCCTGCTTCGAGCGAGGCATGTCAGGTCTAATCGCGCAACACCTGACCGCGCGTTGCCTCAGTTCTCTACCGGCAATCCGTCGCCGTGCACATACCAGTCTGCGCGTGAGGTCCACTGGGCATGCCGGTCGGGCGTCGCCCCCAGCGGCTCGTCGAACGCGCCGGCGTGGATGATCGCTTCGCGTCCGCTGCGCGTCAGATGCGGCATCGGGCTGCCGCAGGTCCTGCAGAACGCCGTCGCGAAGCTTCGTGCATTGGGCAGATCGAAGCGCGCGACGGATGTTTCTCCGTGCAGCCAGCGCAGCGCCCCCGCCGTCCCGATCACCTCGCAGGCATGCGCGGCTCCGGTTGCCTTGCGGCAGCGTGAGCAATGGCAGTTGAGGAATCGATCGAACGGCCCCTCGACCTCGAACGCGACCTCGCCGCACAGGCAGCTTCCCCGAAATGCGGCCATCTCACTCCCCCTCCGGCTCGGTCGGCTTCTCGGCGGTTTCGTCGGCGTGAACCGGTGGAGCGCCGTGCGCGCCGCGCAGCCGAATCATGGTGTCGATCACGTCGACCTCGATCTTCAGCATGTCGAGATCGCGCGTCATCTCGCGCATCTCCTGGCCCTTGCGCGCCAGTTCCTCGGAGACGTCGACCGCCATCTTGCGCTCGGTGACGCTGCCTTGCGTGTTGACGAACAGCTTGGCGCGCATCCATTCGAGCCGCGCCCGCTGGGTGTCACGCTCGAACTTCTTTTCCGCGTAGCGCCGCCGCGCCTCCGCGTAGGCACCGATCAGCGCGGTCTCCGGCAGGCTCCACAATTGCTCCACCGACATGGTCATGCCGCTCACGTCCCCGGTTCGGCTTGGAGGAGGTGTACTCCGCAGCCCATCAGACCCCTCCGGCCGGCAATTCTCAAGAGGGCGTCAGCAGTTTCGGCAAACTCAAGCGAATTGTGCGATGCCGTTTCCAACCGACCAGTTCGCCGCCGGCGCGTCGAGTACGTTCACGAACACGTCCTCGGGCCGGATGCCCGGGTTCTCGCCGAGAACGTCCGCAATCCGGCGGTACAGCGCCTTTTTTTCCTCGGGGGTGCGCGAGGCGAACACGGTGATCTGGATCAGCACGGCGTCGTCGCTGCGCGTGACGCCGTAGGCATTGCCGCAGCGGAAGTTCGCGGGCGAAAGCTCGCTGATGGTCATGAACTCATCGCCTTCGGGGACGTTCAGGGTCTCGCGCATGGCGCGATAGAGGCCGTCGAGGATCGCCTGCCGGTAGGCTTCCGGTTTTCCGGCGCGCATCGAGATGTGGAGGAGAGGCATCGCGAATTCCTCGTTGACGAAAGGGCGCATTGGCCCCAGCTTGTTTTTAACGCCGCGTCAAGAAATCATGTTGTTGACAGGGTGTCAAATATAGCCTGACGGGAGCAAAGCTTGAGGCCGCGCGAGTTCGACCACGACGACGTCCTGCGCATCGCATTCGACCTGTTCTGGCGCAAGGGCGTCCGCGGCACCTCGCTGTCGGACATCGCGCGCGACGCCGGTGTCCAGCGCGGCAGCCTCTACAATGCGTTCGGCAGCAAGGAGGCGCTGTTCCTCCAGGCCTATGAGCGCTACGCGGGCGATTATTTCCTTGCGCTGCAAAAGGCGCTCGCCGCGGGCAGCTTGCGAAAGCGCCTCACCGCGTTCTTCGACCTGACCATCACAAATTTCCGCTCCGGCTCGCCGCCGCGCGGATGTCCGACCACGCGCGGCTTGATGGAGCTCGGCGCGGCCGAAGGCGAGGGGCTGGACGAGGAGGCGCGGCAAGCCTTCGCGAACCTCATCTCGCGCATCACCGTTCTGGTTCAGGAGACCTTGTCGGCGGGTGCGGCGCGCGGTGAATTCAACGGCAATTCCGCGGCCGCAGCGCTGCACATCATCACGGTGACGCGCGGCCTCGCCGTGCTCGAACGTGCCTTCGGCGACGAGCCTCAGCTCCGCAAGATCGCGTCCCACACCATCGATCTCGTGCTCGGCAAGAAGGGCGGCTAGGTGTCAGCAGACCGCGAGCGCGTTGACCGCCCGCGTCGTCACGGTCTCGTTCTCGCTGCCGACAAACTGGCAGACGGCGGATTCGAGCTCACCCGCCTGGCTGCCGCGCGCCACCGCCAGCAGCCGCATCAATTCCGCCTCGTCCTTCGACAGGCGCCGGCACGATGGCGGCATGAAGCACAATTGGCAGGGCCGGCCGCTACGCAGGATTCTGACGAGCGCGGCAACGCGTGCGACCAGCAGCGGGCTATCGGCGATGCCAGGCGCCTCGTCGGCAAGGCGATAGGCGGCCTCCCAGCAATCGGACGCGCCGGTCGCATAGGCGGCAGCGATGAACCGGAATAGTGAGAGCGTGACGCGGCCAAAATCATCGTAGCTCGCGACGTCAGGCCGCGTCGCAAGCGCGGCCCGGAGCGGACAGAGCCGCGCCTGGCCGGCTTCCGTGACGGGCACAAAGCCGGAACTATCATGCATCATGCGCGATCCCGGTCAGTGCAACGTGGGGCTTCCGACCAGCCAGCTCTTCATCGCCATCGTCCGGTCATGGGCGAGAGACGGAACGTGCCGGGCGGGCAGGATGAGACCCGCCATGCGGAAGATCGTTGCAAGCCCCCGCACGGGTGCGAGAGCCCAATCGGCGCCGACAGGCGGCAGCCAGCATTCGAACTGCTCGCGCGCGATATCGTCGCGCTCTTGCTGCGCGGCGACGATTGCTCGCAATATGCCGTGCTCGCTGTCGGACATGCGCGGGCAGGTCGGGCAGTGCACCGCGATGGCCGTATGCGCCGTGCAGGCAAAGATCTCGATGATGGATTCCAGCGAAGGCACGGCGTCGCCCACGCGAAAGTGGTCGTAGACTTGCTGGATATCGGCCGAGGTCGGAACAGCGCTTCCGCTGCGGGCCTTGGCCCGAAATCCCCAAATGAAGAGCCGCTCCGCTGCGCTCAGCGCCGGAAGGTCGAGGGACCCTGTCGATGTCGATTGATGCATTGAGCCTCTGGCCTCCGGCTGCGCCCACGCCCCGGCTGGCGCCGATGATCTGTGCCGATCGTTCCGTCAGAGCCCCTTGCAAGTCAACGCTCGGAGGGGCGATGTCGAGGACTTCTAGTTTTGAAGAGTTCGCATCTCGGATGCAGCCGGCCTCGCGAGCCTGCGAGGCCGTCCGCGGCATGCCGGTAGGATCCTACGGAATCCTGCGGGGGTTGGGGGAACCCGAATGCTTAAAGCTTTGCTAAGGGAAGCGGGATAAACTGGCATATCAGCCCTTCCAATTCTTGCGAGCACCGATGTTTTTCTCCCGCATCAGTTTCAAGCTGGTTCTGATTGTCGGCATCAGCCTTCTCGGCATGATCGCGCTGGCGCCGATCGCGCTCTCGACCCTGCGCGCGCAGATGATCGCGGACCGTGAGGCCAAGACGCAGCACATGGTCGATGTCGGCTACGGCATTCTGGCGCACTACCAGAAGCTCGAAAACGAGGGAAAACTCCCACGCGAGCAGGCCCAGGCCGGCGCGATCGCCGAGATCAAAAGCCTGCGCTACGACAAGGTCGAGTATTTCTGGCTGAACGACATGACCCCCAAGATGGTCATGCACCCGATCAAGCCCGAGCTCGACGGCAAGGATCTCGCCGGGATGAAGGATCCGTCCGGCAACGCGCTGTTCGTCGGCTTCGTCGACGTCGTCAAGAAGCAGGGCGCGGGCTTCTACAGCTACCTCTGGCCGAAGCCCGGCTTCGACCAGCCGGTCGGGAAAATCTCCTATGTGAAGGGCTTTGCGCCCTGGGGCTGGATCATCGGCACCGGTATCTATCTCGACGACGTCGATGCCGTCTTCCGCCAGAATGCGATGACCTTCGCCGTGGTGTGCCTGGTCGTGTTCGTGCTCGTGCTCGGCGCCTCCTTCGTGATCGGCCGCAGCGTGACCCGGCCGCTGGCGAAGATCACCGCGCTCACCGATCGCCTCGCCGCCGGCGACAGCGCGTTCGACGTGCCCCATACCGATCGTCGCGACGAGATCGGCGGGCTCGCCAAGGCGCTCGCCGTGTTCAAGGACAATGCGTCGGCGGTCGGCCGGATGCACGCCGAACAGCAGGAGACGAAGCAGAAGGCCGACGAGGAGAAGCGCAAGACGATGACCGATCTCGCCGGCAAGTTCGAGGCGAACGTTCAGGCCGTCGTCCGCGACGTCTTCAACGAGGCGCGCGCGATGCAGCAGGCCGCGCAGGGCATGTCCGAGACCGCCAACAAGGCGACCGACCGCGCGAGCTTCGTCGCCACCGCCTGCCAGCAGGCTTCGAGCAACGTGCAGACGGTGGCCTCCGCCGCCGCGCAGCTGTCGTCCTCGATCACCGAGATCAGCCAGCGCGTCGCGCAGGCTGCAACCGTGGCCGACAAGGCCGCTGCCGACGGTCAGCGCACCAACGACACCGTGCAGGGGCTGGCGGCGGCCGCGCACAAGATCGGCGAGGTCATCGACCTCATCAACCAGATCGCCTCGCAGACCAATCTGCTCGCGCTCAACGCCACCATCGAGGCGGCGCGCGCCGGCGAGGCCGGTAAGGGCTTCGCGGTGGTGGCAAGCGAAGTGAAGTCGCTGGCGAGCCAGACCGCGAAGGCGACCGACGAGATCGGCGCGCAGATTACCGCGATCCAGGCCGAGACCAACCAGGTGGTCGGCAACATCGACAGCATTCGCAAGACCATCATGGAGGTCAACGAGATCTCTTCGTCGATCGCCGCAGCCGTCGAGGAACAGGGTGCCGCGACCGCGGCGATCGCCCACAGCGTAAGGGAGGCCGCCTCCGGCACCGATCAGGTTTCGCAGAACATCTCGGGTGTCACTGATGCCACGGCGGAGACCGGCCAGGCCGCCGGCCTCGTGCTGCAATCGAGCGGTCGGCTGTCGCAGAAGCTGCAATCGCTGGAAAACGAGGTCAGCGCTTTCGTTGCGGGGGTGCGGGCGGCCTAGCGCGCCACCGCACGAAATGCGCCGCGATGTCGGCGCGTGTCGCGACCCAGACCCGACCATCGAGCCGCGCAAGCTCGGCGAGAATGGCCTTCACGGCACGGAAGCGCGCCGGCCGGCCGCAAATGCGCAGGTGAAGGCCGATCGACAGCATCGCGGAGCGGCCGCGTTCGGCTTCCTCGGTCAGCGTCGCGAGCGCGGCGCTGACATAGTTTGGAAAATCCTCCGGCTGCACAAAGCCGTTGGGGTGGAAGAACTTCATATCGTTGGTGTCGAAGCCGTAGGGCAGGATCAGCATCGATCCCTTTGGTGACCCGCTCCAATAGGGCAGGTCGTCATCGAGTGCATTGGAATCGTAGGCGAAGCCGAGTTCAATCAGGATATCACGCGTCCAGGCGCTCTGGCTGCCGCGCGTCATGAAGCCGACTGGTGTGACGCCGGTCGCACGCGTAATGACGTCGCGCGTCTTCTCGATGTCGCGCCGCTCGGTCTCGGCATCGCCATAGAGCGCGTGCGGCAGCCAGCGCCAGCCGTGCACCGCGGGCTCGTGCCCGGCTTCGACCGCGGCACGCGCAAGGTCCGGCACGCGCTCGACGGCACGGCCGCACATCATGAAGGTTGAGCGGACATTGGCATGCGTGAAGGCTTCGAGGAAGCGCCACAAGCCCACGCGCATGCCGTAGTCGAACACCTGCTCCTGCACGAGATCGCGAATGCCTGGCGGCGATTTCGAGGCGACCTCCCCGTAACGTTCCGTTTCCGCGTCGCCCTGCTCCACGGCGAGCTCGGCGCCTTCCTCGAAATTCACCACCAGCGACACCGCGACACGGGCGCCGTTGGGCCAGACGACATCGGGGCGTGCCCGGCCATATCCGCGAAGGTCGCGTTCGATCGGCATGGTCAGCGGTTCCCGATCTGACGGCTGATGCCGCCGAAGATTTCCGCACAGACGAGACCGGCCAACGTCACGAGTACGATGACGCCGGAGACGGCGGCGACGCGCACATCGAGGCTGCCTTCGAGGATCGCCCAGAGCTTGATCGGTAGCACTTCGGTGCGTGCGTCGGCCAGGAACAGCGACACCGGAACATTGTCGAACGAGGTCAGGAACGCCACAAAGCAGCTCGCCACGATGCCGCGGCGGATCAGCGGCAGCGTGACGCGGCGGAAGGTGTACCAGTGGCTGGCGCCAAGGCTGAGCGAGCAGGTGATCAGCACCGGATTGAGCTGCTGCACTGACGCCCCGACCATCCGGATCACGAAGGGCACGCAGATGATGGTGTGGCCGAGCACCAGCGTCGCCGCCGACAGGCGGATGCCGAGCAGATTGAAGACCAGCAGCAGCGACAGGCCGAAGGCCATGGCAGGTAGCACCATCGGTGACATGAACAGCGCATCGAGTGCGCGCGCGATCTTCAGCCGGCTGCGCGCGAGCCCAAGCGCTGCTGCGCCGCCCAGCACCGCGGAGAGGATCGTCGCCGCCGCCGCGACCTTGAGACTGGTCAGCGCAGGCTCGATGATTTCCTGCGATTGCAGCAGCTCGACATACCAGCGCAGCGACCAGCTCGGCGGCGGAAATCTCAGCGTGATGCCGCCGGTGAAGGAAATGATGACGACGACCAGCGTCGGCGCCAGCAGCAGCAGCATGCCGAAGCCAGTGATCGTTCCGACGACGGCGGAATAGGCGCGGTCGACGAGGCTACGCTGCATCGACGCCTCGCACGTAGCGGCGGGACAGCGCGCCGATGGCGAAGACGATGCCGGTCACGGCCAGCGTGAAGATCAGCGACAGCGCGGCCGAGAACGGCCAGTCCTGCACGCCGACCGCCTGCTGGTAGATATAAGACGGCATCAGGATGATGCGTCCGCCGCCGACCAGCGTCTGGGTGATGAAGGCGGTCGCAGCCGCCGCGAAGACGAGGAGCCAGCCGGCAATCGCGCCCGGCAGCGTCAGCGGCAGGATGACCGTGATGAAAATGCGCGCGCGACTCGCGCCAAGCCCTTCCGCCGCCCGTGTCAGATTGCCGTCGAGCCGCAGCAGGCTGTTGATGACAGGCAGAGCCATCAAGGGAAGCTGGATTTGGGTCAGCGCCAGAACCATGCCCTCCCAGGTGTAGAGGAGCCGGGCCGGCGCCTGCCAGAACCCGAGTGACAGCATCGCCGAGTTGATGATGCCGTCGCGGCCGAGGATGACGATCCAGGCAAAGGTGCGCACCACCGTGCTGGTCAGGAGCGGCAGCATGATCAGGAAGGTGATCAGCGTGCGCATGAACGCGCCGCTCGCGACGTAGACCAGCGCGAGCGGATAGGCGAGGACCAGCGCCGCCAGCGCGACCTCGGCGCCGAGCCACAGCGTGTCCGTCAGCACCCCGAGGCTGAACGGGTCGGACAGGAAACGAAGATATTGGACCAGCGACAGGCCCGAGAATTGTGGATCGCGGAACAGGCTGACCAGCACAAGCGCGGCCAGCGGCAGCACGAAGGCTGCAAGAAACAGCACTGCCAGCGGAGCCACCGGCAGCAGCTGTCTTGATGCGCTCGTGCCGGCCGGTGCCATCTAGATCTTCACTTCCTTGCTGAAGCGGGTGATCCATTCGCCGCGCTGCGCCTGGAATTTGGTCCAGTCGAGCAGCACATTGCTGGCGACGAGGTCGTCGACGCTCTTGGCAACGGTGAGGTTTGCGCCGGTCAGCGGCACCTTGCCGTTAGTGGGCATCATCACCCAGGGCGAAGCTTCCAGCCCCTTCTGCGTCTCGACCGACATCACCGTGTCGAGATAGTCCAGCACCGCCTTGGGGTCCTGATTGTTCTTCACGATCTGCGCGCTGGTGCGGATCACGACCGCGCCGGACTTCGGTTTGGCGAAGGCGATGTCGACGCCCTTGGCGGCGAGCAACGCCACGTTGTTCCAGAAATTGAAGGCGATATCGATCTCGCCCTGCTGGAACAGCGCAGCCAGTGCGCCGGGCGAAGCCGCGATCGCGCCGACATTCGGCAGCAGCTTCTTGATGGCCTCGAAGGCCGGCTCGATGTTGGTTTCGGAGCCGCCGTTGAGCTTCGCGATCTCGACCATGAAGGCGGTGCCGAGGCTCGAGCCGAGCCCGGTGATGCCGACGCGCCCCTTGTATTCCGGCTTCCACAGATCCTCCCACGAGGTCGGCGGCGTCGTGATCTTCTTCGGGTTGTAGGCGATGCCGATCAGCTGACAGGTGATGACCGGCGCGTAACCGTCAGGATGACGGAATGCGCTTGGAACGTCGGCAAAGGATTTCGACTGCTCGACCGGGAATTTTTCCAGGACGCCGCTCGCAATCGCGGGGATCAGCGGCCCCTCGTCGAACAGTACCACGTCGAAGGGCGGCGCGTTGCGCGAGGCCTGGATCTTGCCGATCTGGTCGACGCCGAGCAGCGGCGTGAAGGTGACGCTGCTGTCGCTGGCTTTCTTGAAAGCGGGCCCGACCACCGAGCGGAAGGCTTCGTCAAAGCTGCCCGGATAGGTCGTGGCCACGATCGAGGAGGCGGCGCGCGACGTTGTCGGCCATCCCCAGCTTGCCGCCGCAAGAGCGGCCGAACCTGAGGCGAGCAGCGATCTCCGGGATAGACTCATGTCAAGCACTCCTTTGCTGATCGGTTGGGACGCCGTCGACCGGCGTGCTGAAAATGCTGACGCGCGAGACGTCGGATACGGCGAGCCAGGCGGTCGATCCTGTCTGCACTTTCGCGATGCCGGCCGCGCGGGCCTGGCTGATCTTCACGGCCTCACCGCTCGCAGTGATGCCTTCGGTGACGCTGACGGCGCCGAGCGGCACGGTGGCGCGGATCGTGATGGGAATGGCGCCGGGTTGTTCCGCCGCGCCGAACGCGATGTTCTCCGGCCGGACCGAGATCGTCACCGGGGTGCCGCGTCGGCGCTGCGCGGAACGGCCGAGGTCGATCTCGGGCCCTGAGTCCAGCTGCACGCGATCCGTCTCGGTGACGGTGCCGCGCAAGAGATTGGTGTGGCCGATGAAGCTCGAGATGAACAGGCTTGCCGGGCGGTCGTAGAGTGCGTCGGGGCTGTCGATCTGTTCGATGCGTCCGTTGTTGAGCACGACGATGCGGTCGGCCATCGACAGTGCCTCCTCCTGGTCGTGCGTGACGATGATGGACGTGACGCCAAAGGTCTTGAGCAGGCTCTTGATCTCGATCTGCATGTCGAGGCGCAAATTCTTGTCGAGTGCGGAGAACGGCTCGTCGAGCAGCACGAGGCCCGGATCGATCGCAAGCGCACGCGCCAGCGCCACGCGCTGCTGCTGTCCGCCGGACAGCTCTCCCGGAAGCCTTCGCGCGTACGATGTCATCTGCGCAAGGCCCAGCATCTGCTCGACCTTGGCTGCGACCGCCACGTTCGGTGTCTTGCGCGCCCGCAATCCGTACGCGACGTTCTCGAATACGGTGAGATGCGGAAACAGGGCATAGTTCTGGAACACCATGCCGATGCGGCGGCGGTTGGCGGGGATGTGCTCCACCCGCGCACCGTCGAAGCGGACCTCGCCCTTGGACGGACGAAGGAATCCCGCGATGATCTGGAGCATGGTGGTCTTGCCGCAGCCGGAGGGGCCGAGCAGCGCGATCAGCTCACCGGCTGCAGCGGTGAGGCTGATCTCGTCCAGCGCAACCGTCGCGCCGAAAGCGTGGCCTATGCCCTTGAGATCCAGCGAATGTCCGCGTACGTCGCTCAACGCCAGCTCCATCCTTCGCGTTGTCCTGCGCGAGGATAGGTTAGCAATCGTCGTGCCAGCGCGGTCCGTTCGCTAAGGCGTTGCAGGCGTTGTGATAATTTTAGGCGCCAAAAATTGGCGCCAATATAATGACTATATTGTAAACAGTAATAGTTACGGTTTGTATAAAAAATGGGCTGCGGCAGCATTCCAGAATCCTGTAAAACCGACGCATGAAGCGAAGCCGTCCCCTCAAGAGCAAGCCGAAGCGCTCCGAGCCGAAGCGTCCGGAGCCTGACGCGATGGATCTCCGCAGCATCGACGACGATCCGGTGGTGCAGGGCATCCTGACCGCGATCAGCCAGAAACGGCTGAAGCCCGGTGCCAAGCTCGGCGAGGACAAGCTCGCGGCTGCGTTCGGCACCACACGGATTCACATCCGCCAGGCACTGTCCCATCTCGCCTCGCGCAAGGTGGTGATGCAGATCCCCAACCGCGGCGCCTTCGTGTATCGGCCGAGTTGGGAGGAAGCTCAGGACATCTTTGCCGTGCGGCGCCTCATCGAGACAGCGACCGTCGCCGCGGCGATCGACCGGCTGGACAAGTCAGGCAAGGCCGCGCTGAAATCGCATATGGAGCTCGAGGCCAAGCACGACCGCAACGACCGCTGGGCCTCGCTGTCGCTCACGGCGGAATTCCACGTACTGGTCGCCAAGCTTGCGGGCAACCAGGTGCTGCTGGACATGTCGCGCGAATTGATGCTGCGGACCTCGCTGGCGATCGCGACCTTCGAGGAGCCGGGCGAGCCGGATTGTTCGCCCGACGCGCACCCCGACATCGGGGCGCTGATCCTGGCAAAGGACAAGGCCGGGGCGATCCATGCCATGCGCCACCACATCGAGGAGATGGAAAAGCGTATCACGCCGCGAGAGGACAAGGACGAGGTCGACGAGCTCACCGCGATCTTCCAGGAGATCGGCGCGCGCGCGCGGGCAGGCGGATAGCATGGCCGGCCGCCGCATTCTCCTGATCAATCCGAACAGTTCCGTGGCGACCACTGAGATGATGATCGCTATCGCGAGGTCGGCCGCCGTCGACCGCTTCGACGTCGACATCGACGGCGCGACCGCAACGCGTGCGCCGCAAATGATCGTGACGCCGGATGCGTTGGATGCAACTTCCGCCGAAGTTCTGGAGATCGCGCAGTCGAACCGGCATGCATGCGACGGTATCATCGTCGCGGCGTTCGGCGATCCCGGATTGGCTGGGATCAAGGCCGCGACAAAACTGCCGGCGGTCGGCATCGGCGAGTCCTCGATGCTCGCAGCTGCCGAGAACAGTCGCCGCTTCGGCGTGGCGACCACGACGCCGCTGCTGGCAGCGAAGATCGACGCCTTGCCGGATGCGCTGGGGTTGCGATCCTATTACACCGGCGCGCGCTTCGCGGAGGGCGATCCGCAAGACCTGATGCGCGATCCGGCGCGATTGTGCGCAGCACTCGCCGGCGCGGTCGAGGCCTGCATCGCGCAGGATGGCGCGGAGGCGGTCATCATCGGCGGTGGGCCGCTGGGCGAAGCCGCGCGGGAGCTTCAGCCGATGTTCACCGTGCCGGTCATCGCGCCGATCCCGTCTGCCGTGGCGCGGATTATTCGCCTCATCGCGGCGCGCGCGACCGACTGAAATTCCGGCCCGCGGGAACGGGCGTCGCGACCGGCGTTCTTGCCCTTGACGGCCTCGGTTAAAGTGACGAAGCAGAACCATCGGACCTGCCGACCCGCGCTTGAGCACGCGGGCATGGAGACGCTGCATGTCGTTCAAGAAGCTCCTGATCGCCAATCGCGGCGAGATCGCCATCCGCATCGCGCGCGCCGCAGCCGATTCCGGCCTCGCGACGGTCGCGATCTATCCCGCGGACGATGCGCTGTCGCTGCATGTGCGCCTTGCCGACAAGGCGGTCGAAATTCCCAGCCGCGGCGCGCGGGCCTATCTCGACATCGAGGCGGTGGTGAAGGCGGCGAGGAGCGCAGGCTGCGACGCCGTGCACCCCGGCTACGGCTTCCTCAGCGAGAACGCAGCGTTCGCCAAGGCCTGCGCGGACGCGGGCCTTGCCTTCGTCGGGCCCAAGGCCGCGGCGCTCGAACTGTTCGGCGATAAGGTCGCGGCGCGGCAACTGGCAAAGCGCTGCGGCGTGCCGATCATCGCCGGCACCAGCGGGCCGTCCTCGCTGGAGGACATCGCGGCGTTCTTCACCTCGCTTGGCAGCAACGCGGCGATCGTGATCAAGGCGATGGCCGGCGGTGGCGGCCGCGGCATGCGCGTGGTGGAGAATGCATCCGATCTCGCGGAGGCCTATGCGCGCTGCCAGTCCGAGGCCAAGGCCGCGTTCGGCTTCGACGGCGTCTATGCAGAGCGGTTGATCCGGCAGGCGCGCCATATCGAGGTGCAGATCATCGGCGACCGCCACGGCGCGATCTCCCACCTCTGGGAACGCGAATGCACCATTCAGCGCAGGCACCAGAAGCTGATCGAGGTGGCGCCGAGCCCGTCGCTCGGCGATGGCCTGCGCGAGCGTATCATCGAGGCGGCGAAGCAACTCGCGGTGGCCGCGTCCTACGACAATCTCGGCACGTTCGAGTTCCTGGTCGACGGCACCGCTGACGACAGCTTTGCCTTCATCGAGGCCAACCCGCGGCTCCAGGTCGAGCACACCGTGACGGAAGAGGTGCTGGGCCTCGATCTCGTCCGCGCCCAGCTCGCGGTTGCCGCCGGCGCCTCGCTTGCCTCGCTCGGCCTGGCGCAAGGCTCGATCCCGAAACCGCGTGGCTACGCCATGCAGCTCCGTGTCAACATGGAGACGCTGGACGAGCTGGGGGCGACGCACCCGACCGGCGGCGTGCTTGCCGTGTTCGAGCCGCCGTCAGGTCCCGGCGTCCGTGTCGATAGTTTCGGTTATGCCGGCTACAAGACCAGCGCCGCCTTCGACTCGCTGCTGGCAAAGGTCATCGTGCATACGCCCGGTGAAGCCTGGCACGAGGTCGTTGCCAAGGCTTCGCGCGCCTTGCGCGAGTTTCGGATCGACGGCGTCATCACCAACATCGCCTTTCTCCAGGCCGTGCTGGCGCATCCCGACTTCAGGTCCAACCGCATCGCGACCGGCTTCATCGATCGCAACATCGGCCAGCTCGTCGAAGCCGCGGATGGCGCGGCCAAACCACTCTATTTCGCGGCGACCGAGCGAACCGGCGGCCCCGGAACAGAGGCGCATACGGCGCAGATTGTGCCCGAAGGCACGGTAATGGTTGCTGCACCCCTGCAAGGTACCATCGTCACTGTTCAGGTGAAGGAAGGCGAGATTGTACGCCCGGGCCAGCAGCTCGCCGTGATCGAATCCATGAAAATGGAGCATCTGGTCATGGCCGAGCAGGGCGGTCGCGTCATGAAGCTCGTCGCAGGCGACGGTGTTACGCTGATGCATGGCGAGCCGATCATGTATCTGGAGCCGCTCGAGGTCGCGGCCGATGCGTCGGCAACGGAAGCGGATATCGATCTCGACCGCATCCGTCCCGATCTCGCCGAACTGATCGCGCGCCAGGCCAACACGCTCGACGAAAACCGCCCCGCCTCGGTCGAGCGCCGCCGCAACACCAATCAGCGCACCGCGCGCGAAAATGTCGCGCAGCTCGTCGACGACGGCTCGTTCATGGAGTACGGCAGCCTTGCGATCGCGGCGCAGCGGCGCCGGCGCAAGCTCGACGATCTCGTCAAGAACACGCCGGCCGACGGCCTCGTCATGGGCGTCGCGACCGTCAACGCCGGGAAGTTCGGTCCCGAAGGCGGGCGCTGCATCGTCGTGGCCTACGACTACACCGTGCTCGCGGGCACGCAGGGCCACATGAACCACAAGAAGATCGACCGCATGCTGACGCTCGCGGAAGACTGGCGCGTGCCGCTGGTATTCTATGCCGAAGGCGGCGGCGGGCGGCCCGGCGATACCGACCGGCTCGGCATGACCGGGCTCGATGGTCCGTCCTTCGTGCAGTTCGCGAGGCTCTCAGGTCTCGTGCCGGTCGTCGGCGTAGTCTCCGGCTATTGCTTCGCCGGCAATGCCGCGATGCTCGGCTGCTGCGATGTGATCATCGCTACCAAAAACGCCTCGATCGGCATGGGCGGCCCCGCGATGATCGAGGGCGGCGGGCTCGGCGTCTATCACCCGGCCGAGGTCGGTCCGGTGTCGTTTCAGTCACCGAACGGTGTCATCGACATCCTCGTCGAGGACGAGGAGGAGGCGACGTCCGTTGCGCAAAAATACCTGTCTTATTTCCAAGGCGCGGTGACGGAGTGGCAGGCCGCCGACCAGCGCCTGCTGCGTCGCGCGATCCCCGAGAACCGCCTGCGCGTCTACGACATCCGCAGCGTGATCGACCTCGTCGCGGACAAGGAGTCCGTGCTGGAGCTGCGCCGCGACTACGGCGTCGGCATGATCACCGCGTTGATCCGCATCCAGGGCAAACCGTTCGGCCTGATCGCCAACAATCCGCGCCATCTCGGCGGTGCGATCGATGCCGATGCCGGCGATAAGGCCGCGCGCTTCCTCCAGCTCTGCGACGCCTTCGATCTGCCGATCGTCTCGCTGTGCGACACGCCCGGCTTCATGGTCGGCCCGGAAGCCGAGAAGACCGCGATCGTGCGCCACGTCTCGCGGATGTTCGTGACAGGCGCGAGCCTGACTGTGCCGTTGTTCGGCATCGTCCTGCGCAAGGGCTATGGGCTCGGGGCGCAGTCGATGATCGGCGGCGGCTTCCACGCCTCGTTCTTCACGGCCGCCTGGCCGACCGGCGAGTTCGGCGGCATGGGCCTGGAGGGATACGTCCGCCTCGGCTTCCGCAAGGAAATGGAAGCGATCGCCGATCCCGTCGAGCGCGAGACCTATTATCGCAACAAGGTCGCCGAGCTCTATGCCAACGGCAAGGCGGTCTCGATCGCATCGGTGTTCGAGATCGACAACGTCATCGACCCCTCCGAGACGCGGCGGTGGATCATGGCAGGCCTGCGCTCGGTGCCCAAGCCGCCGGCGCGGACCGGGAAGAAGCGGCCGTGCATCGATACGTGGTGAGGGCGGTGCAGCAAATCTGATCGCGCTTCGCCGCGTTCCCGGTTCCCGATTGACTTCCCCGCCTGCGGTGCCAGACTTTGCACAATAATACAGGGTGGAGACGTCCGCGATGGCCAGCCTTTCGGCCTCGAATCATGTCGCCCGCGTCTTGTCCGTCGCCAATCACGTGGCCGACGTCGATGCCTCTTCGCGCATTGCCAATTCCTGGCGACGCTGCCTAGTCAGCCACAAGCTCGATCCCGCCCGTCAGGGGCCGCCGCAGACGCTCACCGAAGCCGAGATCCGTCACGTCGCCGAGCCCATGGAGGAGACGATCCGGCTCGCAACACCGGAGCTCGACGATCTCGCCCGTGTGCTGCGCGATGCCGGCTATTGCGTCAATCTGGCAGACGTGAACGCAACCATGCTGTTCAGCCGCCTGCCCGGCGAGGCCGACGCAAGACTATTCATGGACTGGAAGATCTACACCGGCTCGAATTTCTCCGAGGCCTTCGAAGGCACCAATGGGCTCGGCACGGCACTTGCCGAGCAGAAGCCGATCCTGGTGCATCGCGACGAGCATTTTCGCGCGCAGTGGCACATGTTCTCCTGCGCGGTGACGCCGCTGTTCGACCATGCCGGACGGCTCGCAGGCGCCGTCAACATCACCTCTTGCCGCGAGGACCTCGAACGAACCGCGCATCAGCTTGCGCTCGCGGTGACGATGGAGGCGACGCGGCGCATGGAGGGGGCGATTTTCCGCGGTCATTTCCGCAACGCCTGGATCGCGACCGTGCCGGGCGATGGCGGCAGCGGCCTGCTCGCCTATGACGACGATCGCCGCATCGTCGGCGCCTGCCGTTCGGCGCGCGCCCTGCTGGGTCTCACCGACGGCTTGATCGCATCCGGCATCGATCTGTCGCGCTACGTCAAATTCGGCCATCCCGCCGCGCGCGACGCAGACGGCACCGTCGAGCTGCGCAGGGGCGATGGCAGTCCCTTGGGGCATGGCCATGTCGCGCCGCCGCTGCGGGCGAGGTCATCGACCCGCCCGCTCGCGCCGCGCCGCGATGCACCGATCGATCGCTTCGATGCGCTGCAGCGGCTCGCCGGCCGCGACCCTGGCCTGATCAGGAGCGTAAAGCGACTTAGAAGCATCGGCGATCGCAATCTGCCGGTGCTGCTGCACGGCGAGACCGGCGTCGGCAAGGATGTGTTCGCTCGTGCCGTTCACGCAGCCGGCAATCGCGCACGCCACAACTATGTCGCGCTGAACTGCGCGGCGATGCCGGAAAGCCTGATCGATGCCGAGCTGTTCGGCTACGAGGCCGGCGCCTTCACCGGCGCACGCCGTGACGGCTCGAAGGGCCTGATCGTGCAGGCCGACGGCGGCACGCTGTTCCTCGATGAGATCGGCGACATGCCGATCGCGCTGCAGACGCGACTGCTGCGTGTGCTGGAGAACCGCGAAGTGTGGCCGCTCGGCGCGCTGAAGCCGGTGCCGGTCGACATTCGCCTGATCAGCGCTACCCATCGCGATCTCGGCCGCATGGCCGAGGAGGGCGCCTTCCGCACCGACCTCTATTTCCGTCTGCGCGGCATGGAGGTGCGGCTGCCGGCTCTGCGCGAGCGCGCGGACCGCGACGACGTCATCCGCCAGATCGCCCGCGAGGAAGCGCCGAACTGCTCCCTATCGGACGAGGCCTGGGCACAACTCGCGGCCTATTCCTATCCCGGCAACATGCGCCAGCTCCGCCATGTGCTGCGGCTTGCCGGCTGCACGGCGGAGGACGGCGTGATTGCCGATGCCGATCTCGACCTGCCGCCGTTTGGCGGGCGAGCAGCGGAGCCGGGTCTCGGAGCGGCCGAACGCGCGACGATCGTCGAGGCTCTGCGCAGGCACGGCGGCCGCGTCACCGAGGCGGCACGTGCGTTGAAACTCAGCCGCGCGACGCTGTATCGCAAGATCAAGCAATTGAAGATCGGCCCGGGTTCATACTAGACCGACTCGACGTCCCGGCTCCGTCGAAAACCGTCCGAAAATGCTGGCGCAGCCGAGGTCTTCGCGCGGCGGACACGCCGTCGCCAACGTGCATTTCCAGAAATTGCGAGAGGAGAGGATTCGATGGAGGAGATCGAAGTCTTTCTGGCTGTCGTCGAGGCCGGCAGCCAGACCGCGGCCGCGCGACAATTGGGACGGTCGCTGCAGTCGGTCAACCGGGCGTTGGCGGCGCTGGAACGCGATGTCGGCGTCGAGCTAGTGCGGCGGACCACGCGGCAGTCGCTGGCGACGGAAGCGGGACTGGCGTTCTATCATCGCGTCAAGCCGGCCTTTGCCGAAATCAGCGAGGCGCGCCTGGAAGCGGCCAACCGCCGTGTCGAGCCGTCGGGTCTTCTCAGGGTCGCCGCGCCCGTCCTGTTCGGGTCGACCCACGTCGTGCCGGCGATTGCCGATTTCATGGCGCGCTTTCCGAGGATCGAAGCCGATCTCCATGTCTCCGATCGCCCCATCGACGTCGTCGGCGATGGGTTCGATCTGGCCGTGCGGATCAGGGAATTGCCGGATTCTTCGCTCAAGGCGCGGCGGCTCGGCGAGCTACGCACGGTTGTCTATGGCGCATCAGGCTATTTCGCGCGCCACGGTCGTCCGGGTCATCCCGACGACCTGACCGACCATCAATGCATCTTGCGCAGGACCGGCCCGGGTGACAGCGAAGCGTGGCGGTTTCAGATCGGCGGCGAGGTGAAGATGGTGCAGGTGAACGGCCGCTTCCGGACCGATAATACGACGGCGGCGCAGGCGGCTGCCTGCAGTGGCATCGGCGTCGGCTATGCGCCGTTCTGGCAGATACGCGATCGCGTCGATGATGGCGCGCTGGAGATCGTGCTGGAGGATTTCGAGGCACCGCGCATGCCGGTGTACGCCGTAGTCCCGCCGAGCGCGGCGCCCCCGGCCAAGACGCGCCTGTTCGTCGATCTGTTGGCGGGGCGCTTGAAGCGCGAGCGGCTCTGAGAGCCCCGGCTCTCTTGCTCATTGACCACGTGCATCGCCGGCGAGCGTTCCGTCCGCATTCTCCCGGTTTGCGAGAATGTCTATCCCGTGATGTGGCGGTTGTCCGAACGCGCGAGCGACCGCAGCTTTGAGGGCCACGGGCACCTATCCGCCCGGTTCGGCGTGAAGGACCGCACCATGTCCCCCAATCGACGCACGCTCTTGCATGCAGGTGTCAGCGCCACCGCAACGCTGGCTTCCGTCGCTCTCGCCGGCCAGCCGCGCGGCCCGGCCAATGGACCATTTGCCGGTGACGCATGGAACTGCAACCCGGACGCTTGCGCGGCCGCGGGCGAGGATTTCGGTCACATCATTCACAAGCAGCCGCGTGCCGTGTTCCGGCCGACGACGACTGCCGGGATCGCGGAGATTCTGCGATGGGCCGCGGAACAGGGGCTGACGGTTGCCGCGCGCGGGCAGGGCCACGGCATCTACGGTCGCGCCATGACGGAAGGCGGTATCGTGATCGACCTCGGCGCGCTGGCCACGATCCATCGGATCGAGCCGGACCGTGTCGTGGTCGATGCAGGTGCGACCTGGCACGCGGTGCTGGAAGCGACCCTGGCCAAAGGGCTGGTTCCGCCGGTCCTGACCAACTACCTCGGCCTGTCCGTGGGCGGCACCCTCGCCATCGGCGGAATCGGCGGATCGTCGTCGCGACACGGCCTGCAGACGGACCAGGTTCTCGAGCTCGATGTGGTGACGGGCGAGGGCCGGCAATTGACCTGCTCGCCCACGTCCAACGCCGAGCTTTACGATGCCGTTCGCGCCGGGCTTGCCCAATGCGCGATCGTCACGAGGGCGACGCTTCGGCTGGTGCGCGCGCCCGAACGGGTCCGCCGCTTTCAACTCTTTTATCCGGATCTCTCCTCGCTGACGGCCGATCAGCGCCGTGTCCTGGCGGAGGCGCGCTTCGATCAGTTGCAGGGTGCGGTCGTGCCTGAGGCGGCCGGTGGCTGGCGATACCTGCTGGAAGCAGGCGTGTTCCATGACGGTGATTCTCATCCCGACGACGAGAAGCTGCTTGCAGGCTTGTCGGATCGCCGCGGCAGCGCCATCGTTACCGACCTGACCTTCCGCGACGACGCCAATGCGTTTGCAAAGCTCGAAACGCTTCTGAGGACGAACGGCCAATGGTCCAATCCGCATCCGTGGCTCCTCACGTTCCTGCGCGGCAGCAACGCGCTGGAGATCGCGAGCGAGGTCGTTGCCGGGATGAAGAGTGAGGACATCGGTCCGTTCGGCCGGATTACCTACTATCCGATGGTGACGGATGGATGCCGCACGTGCCTGGTTCGGCTGCCCGACGAGCGGATCGTGTTCGTGTTCAATCTGATCCGTATCCCGGTATCGGCAGACAAGGCGAATGCCGAACGGCTGGTCGCGCAGAACCGCGAGCTTTACGACCACATTCGCGGCGCAGGCGGCGTATTGTACCCGGTGAGCGCATTTCCCATGTCGTCTCAGGATTGGGCCGATCATTTCGGGGGACAGTGGCCGTTGCTGCGCGACGCCAAGCGGCGCCACGATCCAGGCAACCATCTCACGCCCGGCTACGATCTGGTCTAGCGGGAACGGATCCCGGCGGCCGCATTCGAATGGCGTGGCGAGTTCAAGAGAAATCGCTCCAGCTCAGATGTCGCGAGTCGAGGTCGCCGACGTCACGGTGCCGCGGATCTCGTGCGGGACGTGGAAGCTGCTGCGCAGATATACCAGCGGCGCAGTCCCGTCGGAATACGACACGCCGCACACCTCGCCGACGAAGATCGAATGCGTTTTGGTCTCGAATTCCTGCGCCAGCACGCAGTCGAATGCGGCGACCGCATCGCTCAGCACCGGCGCGCCGGTCACCCCGCGCGTCCACTCCCCGAACGCAAAACGGTCGTCGCCATTGACGCCCTTCTGGCCACTGAAGGTGAGCGCCAGGAGGGCGTGGTCCTCGTGCAGGAAGTTGATCGCGAACGCGCCTTCCTCGCGGATGCGCGCGTGCGCACTGGCGTTGCGGTTGACGCAGACGAGCAGGGATGGCGGCGAGTCCGACAGTGAGCAGGCCGAGGTGACCGTCAGCCCCGTGCGCTTGCCGTGCTCGGCGCCGACCGTCACCAGCGCGACGGCGCCAGCGCACTGGCGCATCGCCTGCTTGAAATCCTTGGCGTCGAAAGCACTGGCGTCCACGCTCACGCGGAAATCTCCGAAATGGATGCGGGTGCGGCACGATCGCGCCGCACCCGCGTCGGGTCAAGCCGCCTTCTGCGCGGAGCCGAGATGCTTCAGGCGCGGCATCACCTCGTTCCTCAGCAGCGACAGCGAGTGATGCCAGGCTTCAGCCTTGTGCTTGTAGTCGAAGCCGAACACCAGCAGCACGCCGAAGCCGCCGACCTCCTCGTAGATCTTCTCGATCTTCTCGGCGACGGTCGCGGGCGAGCCCACGATCCAGTTCCGTTTGGCGCAATATTCGACGGTGACGTCGCTATCGGGCACGTCGGGCGCGTGCTTCAAATAGTCCTTGAAGCCGAAATGCCCGAGCAGCGGCAGGAAGTACTCGCCCATCATCCGGCCCATCATGTCGCCGGTCGAGAGCCTCCACGCTTCCTCGTCGGTATCGGCGACGAACACCTCGCGCACCAGCCGCCAATCCGCGCGGTCCGGCTTGCGCCCGGTCTTGGCGGCACCGGCCACGACCGAATCCCAATGACTGCCGACATACGCGGGGTTCAGGTTGAGGCTCATCGGAATGAAACCGCGCTCGCCGGCGAGCTTCAGCGTGTCCGAATTCTTCGAGAGTCCGGCGACGCCGATCGGCGGATGCGGCGTCTGCAACGGCTTGATGTGCGGCTTGAGGAAGTCGAACATCGTGTCCGGCTTGGTCACCGTCCAGAACTTGCCCTTGTAGGTCCAGGGCGCGGGATCGCTCCACATCTTCAGAATGATCTCCAGCGCCTCGCGCGTCAGGTCGCGGTTCTGTCCGCTCATGCCGTCGACGTTGAACATGGCCCAATCGCTTGGCAGGCCGCTAGCCGCGACGCCGAAATTGAGTCGTCCCCCGGAGAGGTGATCGAGCATGGCGACGCGGTTGGCGAGCTCGGCCGGGTGGTGATAGGGCAGCAGGAAGCCGCCTGGTCCGATGCGGATATTCTTGGTCTGCATCAGCGCCTGCGCGATCAAAAGGTCCGGCGTGGGATTGGGTTCCCAGGGCGCGGTGTGGTGCTCGCCGACCCAGGCCTCCTGATAGCCGAGCTCGTCGAGCCAGCGCATGACCTGCAGGTCCCAGTCGTTCCCTTCCTTCAGGCCGCACTCCGGGGGGTGCGAAGGCATCGTGAAATAACCGATCTCCATGGGTTTCCTCATCTGATGTTGACGCGTCTTGTTGCGCGGTTCACGGACGTGAGCGGGAACACTTTAGCAAGTGGTGTGCCACCTCTTCGCAAGCGCTCTGCCCACGCGAGCGGCGCCTCAGACCTGCGAGAAAAGGCTGGTTTGCGGCAGCAATAGCCGATATCCCGGGGCGGATTTGCGGGGCCTCGTCTCATTGTCGCGAGACGGCGTCTCGGCGGTGAGACGAGGATACGCGTTGAGATGACCGAACCTGCCTATGTCGCGGTGGACTGGGGCACCAGCAGCTTCCGGCTCTGGCTGATCGACCGCGCCGGCGAGGTGCTGGCCGAGCGCCGCAGCGACGAGGGCATGCTGGTGGCCGCGAGGGCCGGCTTTGCCGCCGTGCTGCAATCGCATCTCGCGGCAGTCGAGGCTCCCGATCATTTGCCCGTCCTCGTCTGCGGCATGGCCGGCGCGCGTACCGGCTGGATCGAGGCCGGTTATGTCGATACGCCCGCGCCACTCTCCGCTGTTCTGAAGCAGGCCGTGCGCGTGTCCGGCGAAGCGCGCGACATCCGCATCCTGCCGGGTATCGCGCAGCGCGATGCAAAAGCACCGGACGTGATGCGCGGCGAGGAGACGCAGCTGCTCGGCGCGCTCGGGCTCGGTGCCGCCGGCGAAGCGCTGGTCTGCATGCCCGGCACGCATTCGAAATGGGTGCGCCTGACGGACGGCACGGTCGCGCATTTCTCTACCTTCATGACCGGCGAGCTCTTCAGCGTCGTGTCGCGCGAAACGATTTTGTCGCTTGCGGTCGCAGGCGCCGAAGACACCGAGGATGTCGCAAGCTTCCAAACTGCGGTGAAGGCCGCGTACGAAGCACCGGCGTTCGCGGCTAATTTTCTGTTCGGCGCGCGCTCGCGTCAGCTCCTGTTCGGGAGCACACCGGCCGCGGCGCGTGAAACGCTGTCGGGCACGTTGATCGGCGTCGAGCTGGCGGCCGGGCTCTCCGGCGCCGTGCCGAAAGCGGGCATCACGCTGATTGCCTCAGGTCGGCTCGCGACGCTGTACAGGCTGGCTTTCGACGCACTGTCGGTCACCGTGAACCCGGTCGATGCGGACGAAGCCGTCCGCCGCGGTCTGTCGATGGCGGCTGCCGCGATCTGGACGAAACGAGAGGACTGTTGAGATGAGCGTTCCCTTTCCGGCGATGAAGCGACCACTGATCGCGATCCTGCGCGGCGTGAAGCCCGAGGAAACGCAGGCCATCGTCGGCGTGCTGATCGAAGCCGGCATGACCGCAATCGAGATACCGCTCAACTCGCCTGACCCGTTCCGCTCCATCGCAACAGCGGTGAAACAGGCGCCGGTGGGCGTGCTGATCGGCGCCGGCACGGTGCTGACCACAGCGGATGTCGATCGGCTCAACGATGTCGGCGGCAAGCTGATGGTGTCGCCGAATGTCGACACACAGGTGCTCACGCGTGCCCATCAATACGCCATGGTGACGTTGCCCGGCGTGTTTTCGCCGACCGAGGCGCTGCTTGCGGCGCGCTCCGGCGCCTCGGGTCTGAAATTCTTTCCGGCGAGCGTGCTCGGTGCATCTGGCATCGCCGCGATTCGCGCGGTGCTGCCGGCCGGCGCCATGATCGCCGCAGTCGGCGGCGTTTCCGATCAGAATTTCGCGGAGTACACCAAGGGCGGCGTCACCGCGTTCGGGCTCGGCTCCAGCCTCTACAAGCCGGGCATGACGGCAACGGACGTTGCCGCTCGCGCGAAGTTGACGATCGCGGCCTACGATCGGGCGATTGCGAAAGACTGAAGCGGCAATAAACAAGCCGTGATGCCGTCACGGTCGCACGTTATCCTATCTTGCTGGACCAGCGAGATCAGGAGACCGACATGGCGATCAACAACGTGGCCGATCTGTTCGTGGCAACGCTCGAACAAGCCGGCGTCAAGCGCATCTACGGCATCGTCGGCGACAGCCTGAATGCGCTGACGGAAGCGCTGCGGCGGCGCGGCACGATCGAGTGGATCCATGTCCGGCACGAGGAGGTTGCGGCCTTCGCCGCGGCCGGGGAGGCGGAGATGACGGGCAGCCTTGCGGTATGCGCGGGCTCGTGTGGTCCGGGCAATCTGCATCTGATCAACGGCCTGTTCGACGCCCATCGCAGCCGCGTTCCCGTGCTGGCGATCGCCGCGCAGATCCCGACCGCCGAGATCGGCAGCGGCTATTTCCAGGAAACCCATCCGCAAAACCTGTTCCGCGAGTGCAGCCATTATTGCGAGCTGGTCTCGGATCCGAGTCAGCTGCCTTACGTGCTGGAAAACGCCATCCGTGCGGCGGTCGGCATGCGCGGCGTCGCCGTCGTCGCCATGCCGGGCGACGTCGCCTTCCGTAGCTCACCGAAGCGCGCGCTGTCGACGGCGCGTGGTCTTGCGCTGTCAGCGCCGAAGGTCGTGCCGCAGGCCGATGAGCTGAAGGCGCTTGCGGATCTCCTCAACGGCGCCGAACGCATCACCCTGTTCTGCGGCCGCGGCTGCGCCGGCGCGCATGCGCCGCTGATGCAGCTGGCCGAAACACTGAAGAGCCCGATCGTGCATGCGCTGGGCGGCAAGGAGCACGTTGAATACGACAATCCCTACGACGTCGGCATGACTGGCTTCATCGGCTTCTCCTCGGGCTATGCCGCCATGCACGCCTGCGACGCGCTGGTGATGCTCGGCACTGATTTTCCCTACAAGCAGTTCTTCCCGACCGATGCGAAGATCGCGCAGATCGACATCCGTCCGGAAAATCTCGGGCGCCGCTGCAAGATCGACCTCGGCCTCGTCGGCGACGTCAAGCTCACCCTTGAGGCGCTGCTGCCGCTTCTGAAATCCAAGACGCAGCGCAAGCACCTCGACGATGCGATCGCGCATTACAGGAAGGCGCGCGAGGGCCTGGACTCGCTCGCCAAGGGCACGCCGGGCAGTAAACCGATCCATCCGCAATACCTGGCCAAGGTCATCAGCGACCATGCGTCGGAGGATGCCGTGTTCACCGCCGATGTCGGCACGCCGACGGTGTGGGCCGCGCGCTATCTTGAGATGAACGGCCGCCGCCGGCTGATCGGCTCGTTCGTGCACGGCTCGATGGCCAATGCCATGCCGCAGGCGATCGGCGCGCAGGCCGCGCAGCCCGGCCGCCAGGTGATCTCGCTCTCGGGCGACGGCGGCTTCACCATGCTGATGGGCGATCTGATCACGCTGACGCAGATGAAGCTGCCGGTGAAGGTGGTCATCTTCAACAACGGCGTGCTCGGCTTCGTCGCACTGGAGATGAAGGCGGCCGGCTTCGTCGACACCAATGTCGATCTGGCAAACCCCGACTTCGCAGCGATGGCGCGCGCGATGGGCATCTTCGCAAGGCGCGTCGAGGATCCCGGCGAGCTTCCAAGTGCGATGAAGGAGATGCTAGCGCATAACGGGCCGGCGCTGCTTGATGTCGTCACGGCGAAGCAGGAGCTGTCGATGCCGCCGACCATCACGCCCGAACAGATCAAGGGCTTCAGCTTGTGGGTCTTGCGCGCCGTGATGAACGGCCGCGGCGACGAGGTCGTCGATCTCGCCAAGACCAATTTGCTGCCGCGCTAGCCCCGCTTGACCGACGGGACGGGCAGCCGCTCATGGCGGCGCTGGAAGCGTTGCCAGTGCAGGACGATCCCGATCAGCAGCGCCGGCACGAAGCCGAGCGCGATCAGGAAATGCGGCAGCTGCGCCGGTGAGATGAACGCAATGCCGATGTCGGAGATCAGCCAGAGGGCTGCGAACATCACGGCGAAATCGGTGCGCGGGCAGCGCAGATAGTAGAACACGGCGGTGATGACGACCGCGGGTCCGATGGCGATGCCGATCATCACCGTCGTCAGCTCCTTCGGCGTCAGCGCGTCGAGCACCATCGCTGCCAGCAGCCAGAGCGCGGCGAACATGGCGATGATGTCGAGCGGATGCCGCAACCCAATACCTCTCGCAGAAAACGCGCTATCGTTGGGGCCCAGACCTTGGCCGTCAAGGGAAAATGCGCCTATTCCTCGTCGTTTCCGGGCGTCGGCCGCAACATGAAATGGCCGAAGGCCGTGGCGATCGGCTTGTTCGCGTCGTCCTGCCAGGCCCGCGCCTCGAAGGCGACGATGCGCCGACCCTGCTTGACGATCGAGACGTTGGCGAACGTGTCGAGCGCGCGGCCGGAGCGCAGATAGTTGACGGTCAGTCCAATCGGCTTGGGCAGTGCGGCGGCGCCGAGCTCGCGCGCCACTCCGAAGATCGCGGTGGTCTCGAGGAAGGCGCCGGTCATGCCGCCATGGATCGCGGGCAGGATCGGATTGCCGATGATTTTTGGCGAGAACGGCATCGTCAGCGTGTCGTCATCGTTGACGCGAATGCCGAGGCAGCGCGCGAACGGGCTGTTGGCGAACGGGCCGTCCGGATCGTCCGGCGCCTCCAGCGATGGAATGCCGGGCGAACCCGTCCTGCGGTCCGCGAGCATGTTGGTGCGGTTGGCGCCGATCATGAAACATGCTGTCGCGGTTGCGACCGGATCGTCCTCGGACTCCTGATAGGCGGTGGAGCGCACGAAGGCGATCGAACGCGTGGTGCGGTAGCAGACTGAATGCGCCTTGATGTCGAGGCCCGGCGTGGGCGGCTTCTGATAGTCGATGCGCAGATCAAGCGTCGCGATCGCGCTCGTGCCGTTGAGCGCGAGTTGCACCGCCATGCCGCAGCTCTCGTCCAGCATCGCGGTGACGACCCCGCCATGCAGGACGCCGGTCTCGGTGTCGCCGACGAAGACCGGCCGGTAGGGCAGGCTGGACCAGGCCTCGCGAGGTGCGAAGCGGTCGAGCTGGAGCCCGCTGATCTGGCCGTAATCGGAGCGGCGGCCCTTGATCGCCTCGGCGAGGTCCTCGAACAAAAGTGTGGTCGGTGAGCTGGACATGAGGACGTTCTAGACCAGTGGCGGGCGCGGCGCAAAACCCCGGATGCGCGTCCCTGGGGCAGGAGTGCCGGGGCGGTTTGGCCTCGACAGGGCGGGCCGAAGCAACGATGGTGGGCGCCTCGTTCGTCCGACTAGCCGCAAGGAGTGCCCATGGCCGATCCCGAAACGCCCGCCACCAGCCAGGGGCCCGTCATCATTTCGACCTCGAGCTCGGAGCGGGCGCCGATCATCTATTTCGACGGTGCATCCTGCTTCGGCCACCACAACGGCGCGATTCAGATCGAACTCGCCGCGAACCTCCTGATGCCGGTCGGGGCTGCCGTGAGGGTTGACGTGGTGCAGACCGCGCATCTGCGTTGCAGCGTGGCTGCGGCGCTGGCGCTACGCGAAGCGCTCGAAAAGGCGCTGGCGATGTACCAGCAGGGTCAGCAGCAGCCCCGGCCGGAGGAGATCCCGACGGTGAAGAACTGATCGCCACAGCGCGATCGCAAGTTAATGCGATCAACTCGCTCAGCTCACATGCACCTTCGGCTTTCTACCGTCGTTCCACTTGCCGTCGAGCGCGCGCTCGATCTGGGCGGCGAGTTGCAGCAGGAGGCCGTCATTGGCCTGCTTCGCAATCGCCTGGATGCCGAGCGGCAGGCCGTGGGCCTGCGTCGCCATTGGCATCGAGATCGCTGGCATGCCGCAGAGATTGGCGAGCGGCGTGAAGGCGAAGAAGCGCCAGAGATTGCCGAACCAGTCGAGCACGTCAGGGTTGTCGGAGATGGTGAGATATTCCTTGGTGCCGACCTTCGGCGTCGGCAGGGCGGTGATCGGGGTCAGGATCACGTCCCACTGCTCGAAGAAGGCGCCGAAGGCGCGCGAGGTTGTGTTGAACACGCCTTGCATCTTCGCCCGCTCGGCGAAGCTCGTATGCCGGCCGGCTTCCCAGATCCGGATATTCATGGGCTCGATGAGGTCTTCCGGCGGCCGTTCCAGTCCGCGCGCGGCGAGCATGTTGGAGATCACCACCGCAAAATTCGAGATGTAGCAGGTGGTCTGCGCGGCGAACGCGGCGCGGAAGTCGAGCTCGGGCAGGGCGTAGTCGACGTGATGGCCGAGGCCTTCAAGGAAGCGGCCGGCCTTCGCCAGCTCGGCCGCGATCTCTGGCGTCGCGGTGTAGTCGCCCCAGCTGTGCGACAGCGCGATGCGAAGCTTTGACGGGTCGCGCTTGATCATCTCGGAATAAGGCTGCGCCGTCGTCCAGAACGGCATGAACTCGCCGGGCGCCGCTCCCCTTGCATGATCGACGAAAGCGGCGGTGTCGCGCACCGAGCGCGACTGGCAGCCCTGGATCGAGACGAGGCCGGTGAGATCGGACATGTGCGGTGCGAGCGAGAATACGCCGCGCGAGACTTTCAGGCCGATATTGCCGTTGACCCCGGCGGGAATGCGGATCGAGCCGCCGCCGTCGGTCGCATGCGCGATCGGCACCACGCCGGCCGCGACCATCGCGGCGCTGCCGGCCGACGAGCCGCAGGTGGTGTAGTCGGTATCCCAGGGATTGCGCGTGACATAGACGGCCGGATTGTCGGCCGAGCTGCAGACGCCGAATTCCGGCGTCGTGGTGCGTCCGATCAGGTTCAGTCCGGCCTGGCGGAATTTGCCGGTCAGGAACGTGTCGGCGCCGGCGCGATTGCCGCGCATCAACAGTGAGCCCATCTCCTGGAGCCGGCCCTTCATGGTCGGGCCGAGGTCCTTCATCAGGAAGGGCAGGCCGGCGAACGGGCCGGCGAGATTGGCGCCATCCTTGGCCGGATCGGCGATCACGTCATCGAACAGCTCGACTACGCCCGACAGTGCCGGATTGACCTTGGCGACGCCCGCGGCGGCCTGGCGTGCCAATTCCTTCGCCGTGAGCTCGCCCTTGCGGACGCGCGCCGCCAGCCCCACGCCATCGTGCTGCGCCCATTCGTTCCAGCTCATCGGAAAAGTCATGCGGTCCAAACCTCTTCGTGCGACGCCACCTTAGTTTCGCACGGGAACATTTTAATCAACTGAGGCGGCGCGAAGGGCAGGGTTGCGCCGGATGGAGAGGTATTCCTCCATTGCATGCGCACGCATCAATCCGAGAGTTTTGCGATCACCGCGACCGGCCCGCCGCCGGCGGGGCCCTGATGCTCGGCGCCGCCGGAGACATAGACCGCACCGGTGCCGGCAAGGCCGGCAATCAGGCCGCCGACGGCAGCCCGGGCGTGGCGCGTCGAGCTGATATCGGTATCTTCCAGCATGGTGTGGCGGAAGCCGCGCACGCTGCCGTCAGGCGAGGCCTCGGCCTTGGCGAAGACGTTGACGAGCTCGCGGCCGGTCGTCGTCTGCGGCGCGGCACCGAGCCCAACGCTCTCCAGCGCCGCGAGCACGGCGGCAGCGTCGATCGCATCGCCCATCACGGCATGCCCGATCTCGAATTCGCTCATCGAGGACATCGAATTGCCGAGCACGATGACGACGTTGTGCATCAGCTCGATTCCGGATGAGGTCGAGGCGACCTTCGAGAACAGATCGTAGCGTCGCAGCACGTCTTCGTCGCGTATGCCGGTTGCGATCTCGCCGAGCGCGACCGCAACCCCGAGCGCGGAAGCGCCGCGCGAATAGGCCATCGAGCTGTAGGCGCTGGTCGTCGCCGTCTTGTGGCCGCGCGCATTCGCCGCCTCGACGCGATCGCTGGTGAGCAGCGGGCACTTGATCTGGACGAAGTGGACGTCGGCGGGATCGGCGATGCCGGCATCCGCCATCGCGGCCTTCACGGCGTCGGCTGTCTCCGTGATCTGAGCGGAGCGCCCGAGCTCTTCAGGGAGAAAATCCCTTGTGTGTGCCATGCCGATGCTCAGCCGCTTGCCGGAGATGCCTGCCGGGCGCTGCGGGACTTCCCTGCGCGTGAACACCGTGATGTGCGGGCTGAGCACGCCCTCGGTGCCGCCGGACATCACGAAGGCGATGCGCTGCTCGACCGCTAGCGGCGACATGCCGAGCTGCGGCGCCAGCGCCGTGCACAGCGCGGCAACGGCATATTCCCGGGTAAAGTCGTTGACGCCGCCATTGCCTTCGGTCTTGCCGAGAATCGCCAGGATGGATGCCGGATCGATCGCGCCGGAGGCGATCATGCTCATCAATCCCGAGACGTCGCCGGGGCCTTTGGTGGCGACCTTGAAGACGCCGACCGATGTCGTCCGCATGATAGTCCTCACATGGGGTTCAGGAGCCCGGCCGACAAAACAGCCGTCGAACCGGGGTGTCTGTCAAGCTGTCGAGGCATCCTCCTCGTCGTCCTGGCGAAAGCCAGGACCCATGACCCCAGGGGTGAGTTTGGCGAAGATTCGTCGTTCGGTACGCCTACCGCCCACAATCGATGAATCACGCGGTATGGGTCCTGGCGTTCGCCAGGACGACGGTGGAGTATGTGCGTCGCCTGCGTCGCACCCACGATTGTGGCGAGATCGCATCGGTTCGATAAAAATCCCTTGTCGACGGTCGTTCGCCGCACCTTGATGAATCAACCCCGATTGGTCCATAAGCGGCGTCCCGCAGCCGGTGGTTCGCCTCCGCGATGCGTGCTTGGATAGAGGGGTTCTCGCGTGGCAAATATCAACCAGAAAATTGCGCAGGAGCTTGGGGTTCGGGCGGAGCAGGTCGAGGCGACGGTGGCGCTGCTCGACGGCGGCGCCACGGTTCCCTTCATCGCCCGCTACCGCAAGGAAGCGACCGGTGCGCTCGACGACGCGCAATTGCGCACGCTGGAGGAACGCCTGGGCTACCTGCGCGAGCTCGAGGACCGCCGCAAGGCCATCCTCGAATCGGTCCGCGAGCAGGGCAAGCTCGATGCTGCGCTGGAAGCCTCCATTCTCGCCGCCGACAGCAAGGCGCGCCTCGAAGACATCTATCTGCCGTTCAAGCCGAAGCGCCGCACCAAAGCCGAGGTCGCCAGGGAAGCCGGCCTCGAGCCGCTCGCCAATCAGCTCATGGCCGAGCCCACCAACGATCCGAAGGTCGTCGCCGAGGCCTTCGTCGACGCCGAGAAGGGCGTTGCCGATGCCGCTGCGGCACTCGATGGCGCCCGCGCCATCCTGGTCGAGCGTTTCGACGAAGACGCCGATTTGATCGGTGCGCTTCGCGAGGAGGTGTGGACCAATGCACGCATGAGCTCCAAGGTGCGCGACGGCAAGAAGACCGAGGGCGAAAAGTTCGCCGACTATTTCGAGTTCTCCGAGCCGCTGACGAAGCTACCCTCGCACCGCATCCTCGCGATGTTCCGCGGCGAGAAGGAAGAGATCCTCGATCTCCAGATCCAGGCCGAGGCCGAACCATCGCCGCCGGGCGTGCCGAGCGTCTATGAGTTGAAGATCATGAAGCGGTTCGGCATCGCCGACCTCAAGCGCGCCGGCGACCGCTGGATGATCGACACCGTGCGCTGGGCCTGGCGCACCAAGATCCAGGTGCATCTCAACATCGACCTGCGCATGCGGCTGTGGAATGCCGCCGAGACAGAGGCCGTGCGCGTGTTCGCCTCCAATTTGCGCGACCTCCTGCTCGCCGCGCCGGCCGGCACCCGCGTCACCATGGGCCTGGATCCCGGCTTCCGCACCGGCGTCAAGGTCGCCGTCACCGACGCGACCGGCAAGGTGGTGGACACTGCCGTGATCTATCCGCACGAGCCGCAGCGGCAGTGGAATGAGGCGCTGGCGATCCTCGGAAAGCTCGCGCTGAAACATCGCGTCGAGCTGATCGCGATCGGCAACGGCACCGCCTCGCGCGAGACCGACAAGCTCGCGGCCGACCTCGTCAAGGGCTTGCCCGACTTGAAAATGACCAAGATCGTTGTGTCGGAAGCCGGCGCGTCGGTCTATTCGGCCTCGGCTTTTGCCTCGGAGGAGTTGCCGGGCCTCGACGTCACCCTGCGCGGCGCGGTGTCGATCGCGCGGCGGCTCCAGGATCCGCTCGCCGAGCTCGTCAAGATCGAACCCAAGGCGATCGGCGTCGGCCAGTACCAGCACGACCTCGGCCAGGCCAAGCTCGCCAAATCGCTCGACGCGGTGGTCGAAGACTGCGTGAACGCGGTCGGCGTCGACGTCAACACCGCCTCGGCACCACTGCTCGCGCGCGTGTCGGGCGTCGGTTCCGGCCTTGCCTCGAGCATCGTGGCACACCGCGACGCCAACGGTCCGTTCAAGTCGCGCAAGGCGCTGAAGGACGTGCCGCGGCTCGGTCCGAAGGCGTTCGAGCAGTGCGCGGGCTTCCTGCGCATCCTCGGCGGCGAGGACCCGCTCGACGCCTCCGGCGTGCATCCGGAAGCCTATCCGGTGGTGCGCCGAATTCTCAGCGCCACCAAAAGCGACATCAAGGCGCTGATCGGCAGCAGCGACATCGTTCGCACGCTGAAGCCGAAAGACTTTGTGGACGAGACGTTTGGTCTGCCGACCGTCACCGACATCCTGCGCGAGCTCGAGAAGCCTGGTCGCGATCCGCGTCCGGCGTTCAAGGCAGCTGTGTTCATGGACGGCGTCGAGGAGATCAAGCACCTCAAGAAGGGCATGATCCTCGAGGGCACCGTGACCAACGTCGCCGCGTTCGGCGCCTTCGTCGATATCGGCGTGCACCAGGACGGGCTCGTGCACATCTCGGCGATGTCCAGGACCTACATCAAGGATCCGCGCGAGGTGGTGAAGCCCGGCGACATCGTCAAGGTCAAGGTGCTGGACTTCGAGGTCGCGCGCAAGCGCATTTCGCTGACATTGCGGCTCGACGACGAGGTCGGTGCCAAGAAGGACGCGCCCGGCATGCAGCGCGACAACAGCTCACGCAACCCCTCCCGCATGACGTCGTCGACCCCGCGCCAGCAGGAGTCTTCCGGCGGCGGTGCGCTCGCCGAAGCGCTGCGCCGCGCGGCGGAGAAGAATGGCGGCAAGCGGGCGTGATCTTCAACCTCGCCCCGCTCTTTGCGGGGAGAGGTCGGAATTCGCGCGAAGCGCGAATTCCGGGTGAGGGGCAGGGCAACCTGCGAACCGGATCAAAGATCCCTCCGAGTCCCCACGCGTTGCACCCTCCAATTCAAAATCGAATTCGTGGATGCAGCCCCTCACCCCACCCTCTCCCCGTAAGAACGGGGCGAGGGAGTGAGAGAGCGATTCCTCCCTGACACCCGCGTCAGAATCTGGCGCGTTTGTAAGTTGAAGGTGCTGGTCCCTTGCTTTCATCTGAGCCTCCTCGCGCGGCAGGTATCGCTGCGCAGCACGGAGGACGCTTCGATGGACAACAGGATTCTCAAAGGCCTCACTGCGGTGTCGATCGCCGCGGTGATGGCGCTCGCTTCGCCTGTGCTCGCCCGTGGCGGCGGTGGCGGAGGTCACGGCGGTGGCGGCTTTGGCGGTGGCGGGCATTTCGGTGGCGGCGGCATGCACGCGGGAGGCTTCGGCGGCGGCATGCACGCCGGTGGCTTTGGTGGTATGCACGTTGGCGGCATCGGCGGCGCCCGTTTCGCCCATGTCGGCGGCCCGGGCTTCGGCGGCGCCGGCTTCGCGCATGCGGCGATCGGGCCGCGCTTCGCTGGCTCCGGCTGGCACGGCAGGCCCTTCGTCGGCCGCCACGCCTTCTTCCGGCACCACCATCGCTTCTTCTTCGGAGCACCTTTCATCTATGCCGGTTACAATGACGGCTGTTGGCGCAGGAGCTGGACGCCCTATGGGTGGCAATGGGTCAATGTGTGCGGAGACTCTTGGTACTAGCATCGCCGTACCGCACCATTGTCGCGATCGTCATCGGACGGTTCCGCTCAGCCCCGGAACGGGATAGTCTGGTGGCGATCGTCGCGCGGAGTTTGTCATGACCGGAGGTCACCGCCGCATTCTGGTCGTCGAGGACGATGCGGAAACCGCAGGCCAGCTCGTCGAGGAGCTGACGATTTCCGGCTACGACGTCGATCTCGCCGCCACCGGGCGCGAGGCCCTCAGCCACGGCGCCGCCCGCGACTATGCCGTGATCACCATCGACCGCATGCTGCCCGACATCGACGGCATCAGCGTGATGCGCCAGTTGCGCGACGACGGCATCGCCGCGCCGTTCCTTATCATCTCCGCACTTGGCGAAGTCGACGACCGCGTGCGCGGCTTGCGGGCCGGCGGAGACGATTATCTCGTCAAGCCGTTCTCCTTCACCGAATTGCTGGCGCGGCTGGAGGCACTGGGCCGGCGCAGCGACACTGTTGCCAAGGAGACGATCCTGCGGGTCGGCGATCTCGCCATCGACCTGATCGCGCGCAGCGCGAGCCGCCGCGGCCGGAAGATTCCGCTGTTGCCGCGGGAATTCCAATTGCTCGAATATCTCGTCCGCAACGAGGGCCGCGTCGTCTCGCGTGCGATGCTGCTCCAGCATGTCTGGGATCTGCACTTCGATCCCTCCACCAACATCATCGATGTCTATGTCGGGCGCGTCCGTCGCAAGGTCGATGATGCCCAGGCCTATCCGCTGATCCACACCATCCGCGGCATCGGATATTGTCTCCGTGCTCCTGGCTAAAACGCTCCGCTCCTCGACCTTTCGCCTTGCGCTGATCGCGATCGCGGCATTCGGGCTGATCGTCGCGGCGATCATGGCCTATGTCTATTTCGGCACGATCGCCTACGTGCGGAGCCGTGTCGGCGATGCTGGCGATCACGGCGGCTTCACCGCGATGATCGAGCTCGCAATGGCCGCTGTCGCCGTGCTGATGCTGGTGCTCGCCGGGCTCGCCGCGGTGCTGGTGACGCGCCGCACGGTCGGGCGAATCGAGGAGATCAACGCCACCAGCCGCGCCATCATGATGTCGGGCCTCGACCAGCGCATTCCCTTGCGCGGCAGTCACGACGAGTGGGACCGCGTCGCCGAAAACCTCAACCAGATGCTCGACCGCATCGAGACTTTGATGGGCGAGGTCAAGCAGGTCAGCGACAATGTCGCCCATGATTTGCGCACGCCGCTGACGCGCATGCGGGGTCGGCTGGAAAAAGCTTATCACGCCTCGCGCAATGGCGAGGCCGACGCGGCGCTGATTGGTGACACTATCGCCGATCTCGACGCGGTGCTCGGCATGTTTGCCTCCATCACCCGCATCTCGGAGATCGAGACCCGCGCCCGGCGCAGCGCCTTTCGCACCCTCAACCTCGCCGAAATTGCTGGCGAGGTCGTCGAGCTCTACGATGCCGCCGCCGAACAGGTTGCGACGCGGCTCAGCCTCGGCGGCGACCGCGAGGTGGCGATTATTGGCGATCGCGACCTGCTGTTCGACGCCATCGCCAATCTCGTCGACAACGCGATCAAGCACGGCTGCAAAGGCGGGCAGGTGATCGTCACCTGCCGTAGCACCGACGGCGGTGCGACGATCGCGATCGCCGACGATGGTCCGGGCATTCCCACTGATGAGCGCGATCATGTGTTCAAGCGCTTCTACCGGCTCGAACAGAGCCGCTACACCCCGGGTAACGGCCTTGGTTTAAGCCTGGTCGCCGCGGTCGCCCGCCTCCATGGTGCCGAGATTGCCCTGCACGACAACGCGCCGGGCCTGACGGTCCAGCTCAGTTTCCCGCCGCATCCGCCCTAGAGTTCGATCACGCCGCGGCGTGCTGCATGTGCCACCGCATCGGTTCGGCCGGTGGCGTCGAGTTTGTCGAGCAGCGAGCCGACATGGAATTTCACGGTGTGGACGGAAATGCCGAGCTGACGCGCGATCATCTTGTTGGAGCCACCTTCCGCCATCAACGCCAGCACATCGAGCTCGCGCTGTGTCAGCGCGATGTCCTCAGGCATGATGCGCGGATCGCGGGTGACGATCGCCGCTGCCGCCTTCTCGCCGGGTTCGGCGAGGCGAAGCCCGGCGATATTGCCGAGCAGGGCCGCCAGTCGGTCGGCGAGGACCGGATCGTCGATCTCCAGGGACAGCACGATCTCGGGCGCGATGTCCTCGCTCACGCCGCCGGCCTCTCGCCGATCGTGACCTTGAAGCTGACCGGCTCGCCGCCGCGGCGCGCCGCGATATCGACCACCGCGCCCACACTCGCCGGACCCAGCGTCCGCGACAGTGCACGCAAGCCGGACAGTTTCTGGTCGTTGACGGCGACGATGACGTCGCCCTGGCGGATGCCGGCCGCCGCCGAAGGGCCGGCCTTGTCGACATTCATCACCATCGCGCCGACACCGTCGTCGAGCCGGACCGGCTGGAGCCCGAGGCCGAGATATCCGCGTGCGATGCGGCCGCGCGCCTCTAACTGTGCCGCGACCCGCTCGATTGTGGCCGTCGGGATCACCAGCACACGCCTCGGGCCGAGCACGGCCATGCCGAAGGCTTCGCCCGATGCATCGAGCGCGAGGCCGCCCTGCTGGCTGGAGCGCAAGCGGACGTCGAGTTCGATCCGCGCGTCGATGTCGCCGCCGCGCAAGGAGCGCCAGCTCTTGCCGGACAGCGACACCATGCCGAGCGCGGCGCTCGGCGTATCGCGGTCGGTGGCGACGACGACCGACAAAGTGCCGAGGGGCGGGATCGTTGTGGCCAGCTTGACCGGGGCAATCGCCGTATCGGCGCGCAGCAATGCGATATCGGTCGTATGGTCGCGGCCTGCGATCATGGCGGCCGCGGTGCTGCCGTCGGGGAGGCCGATCTCGACGCCCCCCTCGTCGGCCAGCGCCTCGTCGGCGGTGACGATCAGGCCGGGCTTCCAGACGAAGCCGGTGGCGCGGGAGCGATGCGAATGCACGGCGACGACGGACGGCGCGGTGCGCGCCACGACGTCTGCGAGCGCGGACGACAGTGAGGACAGGGGAGTGGGTTCGGTCATGGGAGGCTCCTGTAAGCTGTCTTCAATCTGGGATGTCGCGGGCGATCGCGTAACTGGCCGCATGGCCAGGAAATAGGCAGGGAAGCTGGTCCGTAAGACCACGGCCGACGAACATGTGATTGGGAGCCGCTCACGGCAACGTGTAGCAATCGCGAAATTGCGCCGCCTTCACGATTTCAGCGAGCCTGACCGATGACCAACGACCTCACCCGCCGCACCCTGCTTCAACTCGCCGGCGCCAGTTCGCTTGCAATGGCGGCTGCGGGCGCGGCGCGCGCCGAGGGTGCACCGCAGGGCGGCGGGCCGACCTATGCCAGCCGCACCCCGATGCGGGTCGGCATGGTGACGTTGCGCGTGAAAAATCTAGACAAGGTTGCGGACTACTACCGGGACGTCATCGGGCTCACCGTGATGGAGCGCTCGGCAACTGCCGCAAGGCTCGGCACGGCCGGTATCACCCTGCTGGTGCTGGAGGCCCGTCCTGATGCCGAGATCGAGCCGCGCAACGCCGCCGGCCTCTATCACACCGCCTTCCTGATGCCCACGCGCAAGGACCTCGCGCGCTGGCTGGTAGCAGCCGCCTCGCATCGCGTGCCGCTGTCGGGCTTTGCCGATCATCTCGTCAGCGAGTCCGTCTATCTCGACGACCCCGAAGGCAACGGCATCGAGGTCTATGCCGACCGCGATCCCTCGCAATGGCAGTGGAGCGAGGGCAGCGTCAAGATGGCGGCCGACGAGCTCAACATTCCCGACCTGCTGTCGCTGACCAATACGCGCGTGCCTGATTATGCCAAGGCGCCGGACGGAATGCGCATCGGCCACATGCATCTGCGCGTCGGCGACCTCGCGCAGGCCGAGCGCTTCTATCACGGTGCCATCGGCCTGGACCCGACCCGCAGCCGCAACGGTGCCGCGTTCCTGTCGTCGGGGCGCTATCATCATCACCTCGGCATGAATGTCTGGCAGAGCCAGGGCGCCGGCCAGCGCGACGATCAGGCAACCGGGCTCGCCTGGTTCTCGCTGGTGACGGAGAAGCCGGACCTGCTTGCCGCGCAGGACGAGCGCCTGCGCAAGGGCGGCGCGAAAGTCACCGCGCTTGCCAATGGCGTGGAGGCGATCGATCCCTGGGGCACCCGGGTGCGGCTGATCAGGGTTTGATCGCCGGCGCCAGCGTTGGTAAGACCGGTCAGGCGCTGGCCAGTTTCCGGGATTCACACCTGACATGTCCGATTTTCGCGGCGTCTTCCCCTATCTCGTCTCGCCCATCGCTGCCGATGGCGCGGTGCGGACGAACGTGCTCGCAAAGCTCTGCGACGATCTGATCGGCGCCGGCGTCCACGGTCTGACCCCGCTCGGCTCGACCGGCGAGTTCGCCTATCTCAACGCCGCCCAACGCACCGCGGTGGTGCAGACCACGATCGAGGCGGCCAAGGGACGTGTGCCTGTGGTTGCGGGCGTCGCCTCCACCTCGACGGCGGACGCGGTGGCGCAGGCGAAAGCGTATCAGAAGCTCGGCGCCGACGGCATTCTGGCGATCCTGGAAGCGTATTTCCCGCTCGCCGATGCCCAAATCGAAGCCTATTTCCGCGCCATCGCCGATGCCGTGGACATCCCGGTCGTCATCTATACCAATCCGCAATTCCAGCGCTCTGATCTGACGCTCGACGTCATCGCGCGCCTCGCCGAGCATCCGCGCATCGGCTACATCAAGGACGCCTCGACCAACACCGGCCGGCTGCTCTCGATCATGAACCGCTGCGGCGATGCCTTGCGGGTGTTCTCGGCCTCCGCCCACATCCCGGCCGCGGTGATGCTGATCGGCGGGCTCGGCTGGATGGCGGGCCCGGCCTGCATCATCCCGCGCCAGAGCGTCGCGCTGTACGACCTCTGCAAGGCCGGTCGCTGGGACGAGGCGATGGCGCTCCAGCGCAGGCTGTGGCGCATCAACGAGGCTTTTGCCCGTTTCAACCTGGCCGCCTGCATCAAGGCCGGATTGGCCTTCCAGGGCTACGACGTCGGCGATCCCGTGCCGCCGCAAGCCGCACTCACCGCCGATGCGCGCAAGGTCGTGGAAGCGGCCCTGCGGGAGCTGGGCTAGGCGCCGATAGGACGGCTTCGCTTCCGCTCGCCCATGCCCCGGCATGACGAAATCGTGGATATAGCGCCCAAAACCGCGGCTGGCCTCGCATGCCTCGATCCGCTAAAAGGCGGCCGCATTTGAGAGATTAAGGGACCCCACGGAATGAACATTCTTCCCGGCAATTTGCGTTTCGGAGCGGGGCAACCCGTCAAGCGTTTGGAAGATCAGCGACTGCTCACCGGGAAGGGGCAGTTCATCGACGACAAGCCGGAAGACGGCGCGCTGTGGTTGTACCTGCTGCGCTCGCCGCATGCGCACGCGAAGATCGTCTCGATCGATACGGCCGCCGCCACTGCGATGCCCGGCGTGACCGCGGTCTACACTGGCGCCGACCTCGTCAAGGACGACATCGGCGTCATCCCGACCTTGAGCATCTTCAAGCGCCCTGACGGCAAGCCGATGACGGTGCCGCCACGCCGCCTGCTGGCGCACGACATCGTGCGCTATGCCGGCGAGGCCGTGGCCGCCGTGGTGGCCTCCTCGCGCGCCGACGCGCAGAGCGCGGCCGAAGCGATCGTGGTCGAATATGACGTGCAGCCGGCCGTGGTCGATCCGGTCGAGGCGGTCAAGCCCGGCGCGCCATTGGTGTGGCCGGAGGCGCCCGACAACATCGTGGGCGCGATGAGCTACGGCGATGCCGCCAAGGTGGACGAGGCTTTTGCCAAGGCGGCGCATACCGTCGAGCTCGATCTCGTCAGCCAGCGCCTGGTGCCGTCGGCCATGGAGCCGCGCTCGACCATTGCCGAGATCGACAAGAAATCCGGCCGCCTTCTGCTGCATGTGCAGTCGCAGACGCCTGCCTCGACTCGCGACGTGCTGGCCGAGGCCGTGCTGAAGCGTCCGAAGGACAGCGTTCGCGTGCTGGTCGGCGATATCGGCGGCGGCTTTGGCCAGAAGACCAACCTCTATCCCGAGGACGGCATCGTCGCCTATGCCGCAACCAAGCTGAACAGGAAGATCCGCTGGCGCGGCGATCGCACCGATGAGTTCGTCGGCGGCACTCATGGCCGCGATCTCACCTCGACCGCGTCCTTCGCGCTCGACGACAAGGGCAACGTGCTGGCCTATCGCGTCAGCTCGATCGGCTGCACCGGCGCGTATTCCTCGGGCGCGGCCAACATTATTCCGCTGGTGCTGGGGCCATTCGTGCAGACCGGCGTCTACGATTTGCCGCTGGTGCATTTCGAGGTGAAGTCGGTGATGACCCACACCGCGCCGGTCGGTGCCTATCGTGGTGCGGGCCGGCCCGAGGCCGTGTTCATCGTCGAGCGCCTGTTCGACGCGGCCGCGCGAAAAATCGGCATGGATCCGCGCGCGATCCGGAAAGCCAACTACATCAAGCCGGCGCAATTGCCCTACACGAATGCAGCGGGGCAGGTTTACGATTCCGGCGCCTTCGCGCACATGCTCGATCGTGCCGTGAAGCTCGCCGACTGGGACGGCTTTGCCGCGCGCAAGAAGGCGGCGAAGAGGAAGGGCCTGCTCTATGGCCGCGGGCTCACTTCCTATATCGAATGGACCGGCGGCCGCGCCCACACCGAAAAGGTCAGCCTGCACGCGACTTCGGAAGGCCGCGTCGTCCTGCATTCCGGCACCATGGCGATGGGACAGGGGCTGCAGACCACCTACACCCAGATGATTTCCGACACGCTCGGCATCCCCATGGACAAGATCGATGTCGTGCAAGGCGACACCGATCTCGCCATGGGCTTCGGCAGCGTCGGATCGCGTTCGCTGTTCGTCGGCGGTACGGCGGTCGCTGTCTCCTCCAACGATCTGATCCAGAAGGCGCGCGAGAAGGCGGCGAACGTGCTGGAGACCTCGGTCGAGGACATCGAATACCAGGGCGGCATGCTCACCGTGGTCGGCACCGACCGCCGCATCAGCCTGTTCGATATTGCAGAGAAGGAGAGCGGCGCAAAACTCAGCGTCGATTCCGAGGGCGAGGTCGATGGTCCGAGCTGGCCGAACGGCACGCATATTTGCGAGGTCGAGATCGACCCCGAGACCGGCGTCTCCAAGGTCGTGCGCTATACCACCGTCGACGACGTCGGTGTCGCCGTGAACCCGATGCTGGTCACCGGCCAGATCCATGGCGGCGTCGCGCAGGGTATCGGCCAGGCGCTGTATGAGGGCGTGTCCTACGATGCCGATGGCCAGCTGCTCACCGCGAGCTACCAGGACTATTGCATCCCGCGCGCGGACGACGTTCCGCCGATCGTGGTGACGCTGGACGATTCCGCGCCCTGCCGCACCAATCCGCTCGGCGCCAAGGGCTGCGGCGAATCCGGCGCCATCGGCGGTCCCCCCTGCGTCACCAACGGCGTGATGGATGCGCTCGCCGAACTCGGCATCACCCAGCTCAACACGCCCCTGACGCCGCAGAAGATCTGGCAGGCGATCCGGGATGCGAAGGTGGGGTAGGCGTAGCCCGCGCTGTGGCGGCGATCTCCGCCGTCGTCCCGGCGAAGGCCGGGACCCATAGCCACCGAGTCTAATTTGGCGAAAGTACGTAGTTGCCAGCTTCGCGCCAAAACCTCTCCCTGGGGTAGTGGGTCCCGGCCTTCGCCGGGACGACACCGAGAGTGAGGAAAAAGTTCGCGCTAAATCCCCAACATCATCTTCGCAATAATATCGCGCTGGATCTCCGAGGTGCCGCCGAAGATCGTGTAGGCGCGGCCGTTGAGATATTCCGGCACCACCGTCAGCATCTCCTCCGGCATCGCCGGCTCATGGTTGAGCCTGTAGAGCGGGCGCATCGGCTCGACGGCGAGGGCGTCATGGCCGATCACGTCGGCGCCGAGCCGCGTTACGGCCTGCCGGATCTCGCTGTTGCGCAGCTTCAGGATCGACGACACCGCACCGGGATTCTGTCCGGTCTGCAGCGCCGACAGCACGCGCAGCTCGGTCATCTCCAGCGCGTCGATATCGACCTCGACCTCGGAGATGCGCGTCGCGATGTCAGGACTGTCGATCGCGCGCCCCGTCAGGTCGGATTCGGCGAGATCCGCGATCGCCCTCAACCCTTCGCGCAATTTTGCCGAGGCGATACCGGAGCCGCGCTCGAACTCGAGCAGATACTTGCCGTAGGTCCAGCCCTTGCCTTCCTCGCCGACGCGGTTCGCCACGGGAACGCGCACATCGTCGAAGAACACCTGGTTGACCTCGTGGTCGCCACCGATGGTGAGGATGGGGCGCGTCGTGATGCCCGGCGTCTTCATGTCGATCAGGATGAAGCTGATGCCGTCCTGCTGCCGCGGCCCGTCGCTGGTGCGCACCAGCGCGAACATGCGGTTGGCGTGGTGGGCATGCGTGGTCCAGATCTTGGTACCGTTGATGACGTAGTCGTCGCCGTCGCGCACCGCGCGCGTCTTCAGCGAGGAGAGATCGGAGCCGGAGCCCGGTTCGGAATAGCCCTGGCACCAATAATCCTCACCGGACAGAATGCGCGGCAGGTAGAAGTTCTTCTGCTCCGCCGAGCCGAAGCCGATGATGACGGGCCCGACCATCTTCACGCCCATCACGTTGACATTGGGCACCCCGGCCCGCGCACTTTCAGTCTCGAAGATCCAGCGCTGCGCCGGCGTCCAGTCGGGACCGCCATGTTCGACCGGCCAGCCGGGCGCGCCCCAGCCTTGCTTGTGCAGCGTGCGCTGCCAGGCCATGCCGATATCGGGATCGGAGAATACCGACGGCGTCAGCGCGGTCGCGCGCTTTATCTCCTCGGTGAGATTTTTGGCAATGAAGCCGCGCACCTCGTCCTGAAAGGCGCGCTCTTCGGCATTGAAGGACAGGTCCATGAGGCTCTCCCAGTGTCAGGCCGGCACGGTGGTGCGGCCAAGCCCAGCGTGGCGGCCATAATGGTGCGCGCTGCCGCCGAACAACGTGTCGAAGGCGACCAGCCGCTTGAAATAAGCGCCGACCTCGAGCTCCTCGGTGACGCCCATGCCGCCGTGAAGCTGGATCGATTGCTCGCCGACGAAGCGCGCGGATTTGCCGATCTTCGCCTTCGCGCCCGACGCGGCCCGCGCCCGCTCGACAGGCTCCGCATCGACCTTCAGCGCAGCGCGCAACGCCATCGAGCGCGCTTCGTCGACCTGCACCGCCATGTCGGCGAGGCGGTGGCGGATCACCTGGTTGGCCGAGAGCGGCCGGCCGAATTGCTTTCGAATTTTTGTGTACTCCAGCGTGGTGTCCAGCAGCACCTGCATGATGCCGACGGCCTCGGCGCCAAGCGCGGCCATGGCACGGTCAACGGCCCATTCGATGGCCGGCAGCGCGTCGTGCCCGTAGCCGAGCAAGGCACCCTCCGGCAGTTGCGCATCCGACAACTCGATGTTGCAGGCGCGCCCGCCGCCGAGCCGCTCGTAGTCGGAGATCGCAACACTCGGAGTCGTCGCCGGCACCAGGAACAGGCCGATGCGGCCGGAGGAGCCCTGATGATCATGGATATGCGCGGAGACGATGATCTCGTCGGCGGCGTGGCCGTCGAGCACGGCAATCTTGCTGCCGGCAAGGCGCCAGCCTTGCGCCGTCTTGTGGGCGGTGGTTGCAACCTTGGCAAGATCGAACCGCGCCGCGCGCTCGGAATGCGCGAGCGCGAGCTTCAACGACCCGTCCGCGATCTTCGGCAGGATGGCCTGCTTCTGCGCCGTGCTGCCGCATCGTTCGATCAACGCAGCGCCAAGCACGATTGTTGCGATATACGGCTCCGACACCAGCCCGCGGCCGAAGGCTTCCATCAAAATGCCGATCTCGACCGCGCTGCCGCCGAGCCCGCCAAACTCCTCTTCGATCGGCAATGCCAGCCAGCCGAGCTCGGCGAATTGCGTCCACACCGCCGGACTGAAGCCCAGCGGATCGTTCGCCATCTTGCGGCGGTGATCGGCATCGTAGCTTTCCGCCACGAAGCGCTCCGCGCTTTCGCGCAGCAGCCGTTGTTCATCGGTGAGATTGAGATCCATCCTGCCTACTCCGCGGCCGCCGGCGGCTTGCGCACGGAGGGATGCAGGCCGGATGGATCGACGACCATGCCGAATTCCTGAAGATTATGCGCATGGCAGAGCTGATGCAGCGCGAAGGCCTGGTCGATCGCGGCTGGCTGGCCCATCACGTCAACCGAGCGGTTCACGGCTTCCTTGGTCAGCTTCAGCGCAAAGGACGGCTTTGACGCGATTTTGCGCGCCAGCGTGAGCACGGCGGAGGAAAGCTCTGCGCGCGGCACGACCCGGTTGACCATGCCGAGCTGGTGCGCCTCCTGCGCGCTCCAGCTGTCGGCGGTGAACAGAAATTCCTTGGCCTTGCGCGGGCCGAGCTCCCAGGGATGCACGAACCATTCGACGCCGCAGACACCCATGGTGACCACGGGGTCGCAGAACTGCGCATCGTCACTCGCGATGATGAGATCGCAGGCCCAGGCCAGCATCAGGCCGCCGGCGATGCACTTGCCGTGCACCTCTGCAATGGTCGGCTTGGCGAGGTTGCGCCAGCGCCGCGTGATCTGGAGGTAGATCTCCTGCTCGCGCGCGAAGCGGCCATGAGCGTTTGGTTCAGCGAAGCCGCCCCAATTTCCGATCGGCGGAAAATCCACGCCCGCTTCATTCTTGCTGCCGGGCCGCAGGTCATGGCCCGAGGAGAAGTGCGGACCGTTGCCGGAGAGAATGATCACCTTGACCGCATCGTCCTGCACCGCCTCATCGAAGGCGGCGTTGAGATCGTAGGTCATTTGCAGGTTCTGCGCGTTGCGCGCGTCGGGACGGTTCATCACGATCCGGGCAATCGCCGGCTCCGGCCTCTCCACGAGGATGGTCTCGAACGAACTCATCGCGTTCCCCTGGCGTTTCCGACCCGGTATTATTGTTCCCTCAAGTTGACTATTACAGCCGGGATTAAGCAAGAGGCTTGCGTAAATCGGCTGCTTTTCGCGGACCTCGGCCCGGACTCAAGATGTCTGGCATCTCGCGGATGCAATCTGGTAGCTTGCGCCCGATTCCACCGGGAGAAATTTGATGCGCAAGATCCTGACCGTGCTGGCGGCGCTGGCCTCGTTGAGCCTCACCAATTGCGGCTATAACGCGATCCAGAGCGACGACGAGCAGATCAAGGCCAACTGGTCCGAGGTCGTGAACCAGTATCAGCGCCGCGCCGATCTCGTGCCCAACCTCGTAAACTCGGTGAAGGGTTTTGCGCAGCAGGAGAAGGACGTACTGCTCGGGGTCACCAATGCCCGCGCCAAGGTCGGCAGCATCCAGGCGACGCCCGAGGTGCTGAACGATCCCGCCGCATTCCAGAAATTCCAGGCCGCCCAGGGCGAGCTTTCCGGCGCGCTGTCGCGGCTGCTCGTGGTCACCGAGAACTACCCGCAGCTCAAGTCGGATGCGCTGTTCAAGGATCTGATGTCGCAGCTCGAGGGCACCGAGAACCGCATCACGGTGGCGCGCAATCGCTACATCAAGGCGGTGCAGGACTATAACGTCACCATCCGCTCGTTCCCGAGCAACGTCACCGCGATGATGTTCGGCTACAAGGAGAAGCCGAACTTCACGGTCGGGAACGAGAAGGAAATCTCGACCGCACCGAAGGTCGATTTCAATCCGGCACCTGCGCCGTCGAAGTAAGTGCGCGCTATTTTGCGCATGCGCCCAGCCCCACCCACCACTGTCATTCTCCGCGAAAGCGGGGAATCCAGTACGCCGCGGCTTCACCGTATCCCGCTGGCGTCTCTGGAATACTGGATCGCCCGGTCGAGCCGGGCGATGACAGCGCATGTGTGGCGAGCGATAGTCGCCGTCGCATTCTCATTCTTTCTCACCTTTGCGCTTCCCGCCTCAGCTGATGTCGCCATACCCCAGCTCACCGGCCGCGTGGTCGATCAGACCGGCACGCTCTCCAGCGGCGACATTGCCGCGCTGTCGCAAAAGCTGCAGGACTTCGAGACGCGCAAAGGCAGCCAGCTCGTCGTCCTGATCGTGCCGACGACGGATCCGGAGACCATCGAGCAATTCGCGATCCGGGTTGCGGAGGCCTGGAAGATCGGACGCAAGAAGGTCGACGACGGAGCCATCCTCGTGGTGGCCAAGAACGACCGGCATTTGCGCATCGAGGTCGGTTACGGCCTCGAGGGCGCGCTCACCGACGTCACCTCGCGGCGTATTATTGACGAAGCCATCACGCCGAAATTCAGGAGTGGCGATTTCGCCGGCGGCATCACGGCGGGTGTGGACCGCATGATCCGCGTCATCGATGGCGAGCCGCTGCCGACGCCCTCGCGCAGCGTGAATTTCGGCGATTGGAACGACGTCGAGCCGCTTTTTTTCTTTCTGCTGTTCGGCCCGCTGGTCATCGGCGGCATCCTGCGCTCCATGTTCGGGCGGCTGTTCGGTTCGGGAATAACCGGAGCGATCGTTGGTGTCCTCGCCTGGTTCGTGATCGGCTCCGCGGTGATTGGACTTGGCATCGGCGTGCTCGGCGCTGTGCTGACGTTTATCGCCGATCTGTTTGGGGCGGGATCGGGCACGGGATCCTCGCGTCGCGGCTCGTGGTCGAGCGGTTCGTCATCCGGCGGCTGGAGCAGCGGGTCGTCGTCGAGTGGCGGCTTCAGTGGCGGTGGCGGCAGCTTTGGCGGCGGCGGTGCTTCGGGGAGCTGGTAGGTCATGAGCATCAGGCGCATCACCCGGCATCTGCTCCAGCACCATTGGCGTGCCAAGCAGGTGTTTCCAAAAGACGTGCTCGACCGCATCGAGCAGGCGATCAAGCGCGGCGAAGCCATGCATTACGGGCAGGTGCGGTTCGTGGTCGAAGGCGCGCTCGACGGCGGCCCGCTGTTTCGTGACCAGCCGGCGCGCGAGCGCGCGCTCGACGTGTTCTCGCAAATGCGCATCTGGGACACCGCGCACAACAACGGCGTCCTGATCTATCTCCTGCTCGCCGACCGCGATGTCGAGATCATCGCCGACCGCGGTATCGATGCGAAGGTTGGTGGCGAGCGTTGGGAACGCATCTGCCGCGCCATGGAAGTCGAGTTCAGGTCGGGGCAGTTCGAGCGCGGCGTGATCGGCGGGATCGAGGCGGTGTCCCGGGAGCTGGCAAAGCACTTTCCGCCAAGCGGCCCGCATCCCAACGAGCTGCCGGATGCACCGGTGGTGATGTAGCCGCTGCAAGCATGCGGTAATGGAGTCCCGATGTCGTCCTGGCGAAAGCCAGGACCCCAGCGCGAGCGCCCTTGCGCTCGTCGCGATATGCCAGTGAGGAGTTTGGCGAAAATCAAATATTCGGTACGCCTGCTGCGTACGACCGATGGACCTCGCGGTATGGGTCCTGGCTTTCGCCAGGACGACGTTGTGGGGACATCGGTGCTTTGCCTTGCGGACCAACGCCCGCCAGCCCACCTAATCGTCCAGCTTGTTCAGATCCCGCACCGACTGCATGATCGGCTCGAAGTTCGAGCGCGCATCCAGCGCGTCGAACAATTGCGCGGTGTCGTCCAATAGACCGTGCGACCGCGCGATGGCGATACGCACGTCCTCCTGCGGCGTGTCCGACAGCCGGCCGTGGCCTGAAAGCAAGATCTTCGCGTTCAATCCCTTGAGCCGCTCCAGCGATTCGATGTAGTCGGCGATGCTGCCCGAGCCGAACACGCCGCCCATCACGCCGCCTGGCATGAGCGTATCGGCGGCGAACAGCAGGCCCTTGTCCTGATCGAACAGCGTGATGCAGGCGGAGGTGTGTCCCGGCGTGTGCATCACGTTGAGGCGGAAATTGCCGAGGTCGATCAGATTGCCCTCCTCGAGCCAGATGTCGATATTCACAGGTACGTTCGGCTCGTTGAACATCTTTCGCAGCATCGAGAAGTCGTCGCGCAGCATGATCTTGTTGGCGGCGAGGCGATGGGCGGCGACGAAGGTGCGGCGCTCGTTGAAGTGCCAGGCCGCGCCGATGTGGTCGAGATGCTCGTGGCTGAGCACCACCATGTCGATCTTCTCCGGCGGGCAGCCGACAAAGTCCAGGCATTCGACCATCGCCGCATAGTTCGAGGACAGCCCGGTATCGATCAGGATGGTCCGCGCCGAGCCGCGCACGAGATAGACGTTGGCGGCGCGATTGGAGAAGCGGATCTGGTAGACGTCGTCCGCTGCCTGGATCAGCGAGCAGGTGTCGTTCTTCATCAGGACCGGAAAGGCCGTCGGCTTGCGGTCGCTCATGATTGGACCGCCCGGTAGCTGACCGCGTTGGCGGCGCGCAGGCGTTTCGACAGCGCGTCCATCACCATCAGCGCAAACGCCGGCTGCTGGCTGACGAGATAGACGAAGCGGGCGTGGTTGACCCTCATCACCCTGGTGTTCGGCGCCGCCGCGATCGCGGTCGCCGAACGTGCGGAGCCGTCGATCACGGCCATCTCGCCGAAGAATTCGCCCTTGCCGAGTTTGATGATGCTGGTCTTGCTGGCGCCGCTGAACTTGGCGATCTCGACCTCGCCGTCAAGGACAACGTATAGCTCGCGGCCGGTCGAGCCCTCCTCGAAGATGATGTCATTGACGCCAAACTCGTTGATGCACTTCTCGATCGTCATGACACCCCCAAGGGCCGTCTGCAGCCGTTCTGGCTGACAGGCAGTCATGTTAGCGGGGTAACACGGGCGGGCAACAGCCCGTTCGGCGGGAGCGTGGCCTACCGCAGGGCAGCATCGGCTGACGATTTGTTGCACAGCGCCACACCGGTTCCACTTTCCCGGCCCAATTCGGCCCCGGAAGACTTCCTAAAATTTCGGTAAGCGGGTCCGGAGGTAAGGAATTCGCAAGCAATGAAAGTTACCAAAAGGTCAACCGAGACTGGAGTATTTGAGCCGTGAGCGAACCAATGCCCGAGCAGGCCGCCCAGGATACTGGCGTCGTCGAAGCCGCAGCGACCGTGCCGCAGGCCATCGAGGCTGCTGCCGGCATCGAGGCCCCGTCGATTGCCCCCGACCACGAGGCGCCGCCCAAGCCTGATCCAGTGAAGCCCGACCCCGTCAAGATCGAGCCGCCAAAAATCGAGGCATCGAGGATCGAGGTGCCGAAGTTCGAAGCTAAAGCCGAGACCAAGCCCGAGCCAAAGCCCGGCAAGCTCATCGTCATGGCACCCGCGGAGCGGTCCTGGGACCGTGAGGAGTTTGCGCCGCATGTGAAGGCGGACGAGCCGCGCGAGACCGGCGGCAAGCGGCGCCTGTCGGCGATGGCCGCGGTGGTGGCGATAGCGGCCAGTGTCGGCGCCATCAGCGGCGCGCTCGCGACCGCAGGGATGATGCACTTCGCAAACCCCGCGCCGACACAGGTTGCCGACACCAGCGCGCTGGAATCCTCGGTCGCCCGGATCGATGCCGATGTCGTCGCGCTCAAGGCCAACGTAGAACATACCTCCAAGACCGGCCTCGGCCAGTTCAACCGGACCAACGACCGCCTGGACAAGCTCGAGAAGGCGCAGGCCGAGCCGATGGCCAAAATCGCGAAGCTGTCCGAGACTGTCGACAAGCTCCGTGCCACCCCGCCCGCGGCGCCCGCCCAGGCCGCAGCCGCCGTGCCCGCCAGGGAGACCACCGGCTCGATCGCGCCGGCCCAGGTTGCGACCGCGGCAGCTGCGCCGGCTCCCGCCGCACCCAAGACCGAGGTCGGCCGGCTGCCGACGGTTGAAGGCTGGGTGCTGCGCGACGTTTCCAACGGCGGCGCGCTGATCGAGGGCCGCAATGGCCTCTACGAGGTCTATGCCGGCGACCCCATCCCCGGCGTTGGCCGCGTCGATGCGATCCGCCGTCAGGACGGCCGCTGGGTGGTCGTCACCAGCAAGGGGCTGATCGTCGCGCGCTGAGCGGCTGCTATCCGATTTTCGAAAAGGCGCTTCACCACCATGTGAAGCGCCTTTTTGCTTGAATAGCCGTCCCGGCGCGGTGTTACCTAGGGCATGAACCGCGCGTTGCGAAGTCTCGTTGCCGCCGCCGTATTTTTCGGCGGCATCGTGTCGTTGTTGGCCGCGGAGAACGCGCAACTGGCGCGCGGTACGGCGATCACCGATCCCGATCTCCTGCGCGAGCTCGACCAGCACGATGCGTTCACGATCTCGCGCCTGTTGTGGCCGGAGCGGAACGCGAACTTTCCGCTGACGACCGATCTGATGTTTTCGTGGTTGTCGCAGCTCAAGGAAATTCGCCCCGCAATCGAAGGCGAGATCGACCGCTACGTCGCGCGGCAGAAGGCGGCATATCCGACCGAGACCATCGGCGTCGGCGATGGCTTCGACGTACAATTGTTCGATCGCGCCAATCTGAAATCCCCCGACACCCGTTTCCTGCTGGCGGGCATCGTCAACCGCATGGACCGGGCCTATGCCTCGGAAGACTCCTGCGGCGAGATCAGGCTGATCTATCGTCTCGCGCATTTCGAGACCAAGCCGGACGGCGGCAGGACGGCAACGCGGCTGCCGATGACGCTCAATCTGGTGATGAAGGCGCGCGATGCGCGGCAGACGGATGCAAGCGGCACGCCGATCACCTGCGCCGAGGTCGCGCGACGCTGGCTCGGCAATGGTGACTGGCAGGGGCTGATCGGCAGCAGCTTCTATCCTTACGATGCGATGCTCGATCGCATCGAGACCAACATTCAGATCTCGGTTGCGGCGAAGTCGGCGCTGCACGATTTCCGCTCCGACTATCTGCTCAAGGTGTTCAAGTACGACGCCGCCTCGAAGACATTCGCGGAATCGACGCTAGAAAACCAGATCGATCGCGACCGCATTCTCGCCGACAATGATCTCCGGCGCGACTTCAGGGATTGGCTGCTCGCGCCCGATCATCTTCGCGACTTCGATCGCGGCACGGTGCTGATCCCGGAAAAATTCCTGGCCAAGGCTGCAATCGTGCCGACGCCAGCCGGCCTCGATGCTTCTCCGTTGCAGCCGGAGTTCGGGATGATGCAAGGGGAGGGCAACGGAGAAGGGCGAGGCGAGCCGGTCTTCTCGGACACCGACGTGGTTGGTGCGCTGAAGCAGGCGGCGGCGCGCGGGGACATGCAGAACGTCCGCTCGGTCGCGGGTTTCCAGCGCCGCCTCAACGACGTCACCTGTGCCGGCTGCCACCAGACCCGCGGCATCGGCGGCTTTCATTTCCCGGGCGTCGATTGGCTTGCGGACAAGCCGTCCAACTCGACCATCGTGCCGGCCTCGCCGCATTTTCTTGGCGACCAGGTCCGCCGCCGCGACATCCTGACCGCGATGGCCGCAGGCAAACGTCCTGATTTCTCACGCGGATTTGCCGGCCGGCCGCAGACCCGCGGCAGCACTGAGCTGGCCGGGACCGAATATCAGGATGGATGGGGTGCGCATTGTTCCCTGGAAAATGCGGGATCGGGATCGGCCGACAGGAGTTTTACGTCATGGAGCTGTGCTAAAGGGCTGACCTGTCAGGCTGCCGCGGCCTCGCGCCGCATCGGCATGTGCTTCATCAAGACGCGTTAGGCTGTCTCGAACCGGTTTGGATGACCCCATGACGGAATCCAGCGAAGCCAACAAGGAGCGCAATCGCGAGATCGCGCAGAATGAAGAGGCCAAGCAGGTCACCGGCAGCGTTCGCGTCAGCATCTCGGCCATCGTAGCGGTCGTCATCATCGGTGGAATCCTGTTTACGCTCGGCTGGCTGGCGCTGAAGTAGCTTTCTTTCGTCATGCCCGGGCTTGTCCCGGGCATCCACGTTCTGGTGTCCCCGCTCAAGATCGTGGATGGCCGGGACAAGCCCGGCCATGACGGCCGAGACGACGTGGCGCGAGCGCACTCACTTCGCGTAATTCGTCATCCGCTTGCCGGGCAGCAGCTCGTAGGCCGGCTTCCACCCGGGCAGTGTGGCCATACGGCCAAGCCAGGCGTGGATGGCGGGATAGCTTTCCGCGAAATCGAAGCCGTGCTCGTCGCTCGGATAGTGCAGATAGGCCATCATCGAGATATCGGCGACGGTCGGCCTGGTGCCGATCGCGAATTCATTGTGCTGGAGATGGCCGTCGAGAATGCCGAGGAAGTCTTCGAGCCGCCGGCGAAAATGTTTCAGCACCTGCGGATCGTTGTTTTGCGTGAAGGCGCGCATGAAGCGGTAGGTCGCCATGTAGCCGGTGAGCTTGTGGTTGTCCCAGAACAGCCAGCGCAGCAGCTCGAACTTTTCCTCCTCGGTCTCGGCACCGAAACGCCCGTACTGGTCGGCAAGCTTGAGCAGGAGAGGCGCGGTCTGCGTCATCTTCACACCGTCCACCTCGAGCACGGGAAGCTCGCCCATCTCGTTCACGCTCTTGCGCCATTCCGGCGTGCGCGTGACGCCGCCGCCAAAGTCGGTCCAGACCGGCTCGAACCTCTCGCCGCAAAGCGTCAGCATCAGCGCCAGCTTGTAGCTGTTGCCGGATTCGGGGAAGTAGTGCACGCGGTAGCTGGGCATGGGACCTCGCGAGGACGGTGATTGTTGAGGCGATCTACGTCCCCAGCTGTCGTCCTGGCGAAGGCCGGGACCCATAACCACCGAACGCAGTTTAGCTTCGTCCGACAACTTCCTCTCTGGGATATGGGTCCCGGCCTTCGCCGGGACGACAGCGTGAATGTATCACCGCCAGCGCCCCTACCCCACCGCCCCCTGCGACCGCAGCTGCTTGATCGCCGCCTCGTCGTATCCCGCGCCGCGCAAAATCTCGTCACTGTGCTCGCCGACGCCGGGCGGCTTGCGCGGCTGCACTTTCTTGGCGCCGTCGATCCAGATCGGGCTGGAGATGGTGAGCATGGTGTCGTTCTCGAACGGCACCAGCACTTCGTTGTCGAGCATCTGCTTGTCGTTCGGGATGTCGTCGAGGATGCCGACGATGCCGAACACCAGCCCGTTGCCGTCGAGGATCTTGCGCCATTCGGCGAGATCCCTGGTCGCAAAGGTCTCGTCGAAGATCTTGATCAGCTCGACCGAGCGGGCGTGGCGGTCGGGTTTGGTGGCAAAGCGCGGGTCGGTGATGAGGTCCTCGCGGCCGAGACACCTGGCCAGCGTCGGAAACTGCTTCTCCTCGCTCAGCAGCGACAGGATCAGCCAGCGGCCGTCCTTGCATTGGTAGTGGTTGGCGACCGCGTTCAACGCGCGTTCGCGCGGTCGCCGCTCGGCGAACTTGGCGCCGCAGAGCTTTGCCTGCGCCAGCACGCTCGCAGCCCACACGCCGTTCGCCATCAGATTGGAGGCGACATGCGAGCCCTTGCCGGTCTTCTCGCGCTGGTACAGCGCGGTGACGATGGCGCCATAGAACGCCATGGCGCAGGGATGGTCGCCCATGCCGGCGACCGAGCGGGCCGGCGTCGTGTCGGTGTCGGCGCGGACGAGGTCCATCAGTCCGGAGCGCGCCCAATAGGCGTTGCTGTCGAAGCCCGGCTTGTTGGCCTCTTCGCCCTTTTCGCCATAGCCGGTAAAGGAGGCGTAGATCAGCCGGTCGTTGAGATGGGCGAGATGATCGTAGGTGATGCCGAGCTTGGCGCGCACCGGCGGCGGCATGTTGGTGATGAAGACGTCGGCCTCTTCCACGAGCTTGTAGAGCACGGCCTGCGCCTCGGGCTTTGCGAGGTCGAGCGCGATGCTCTTCTTGTTGCGGGCTTCCAGCAGCCAGGCGAAATTGTGCTCGCTGGTCGGATAGCCCGGGATGTTGGGCAGGTTGCGGTAGGGATCGCCGGCACCCGGCGGTTCGATCTTGACGACATCGGCGCCGAAATCCGACAGCACGGTCGCGGCCGCTGGTGCTGCGATGAAGCTCGCGCAATCCAGCACCTTGAGCCCTGCAAAAATGCCCTTTTCCATCGCGGCGTTGCTCCCTCGCTCGTGTTGTTTCCCGCGCGCTGGAATTGGCGAGGGCCACCGTCACGGGCAGCATTAGACCGATGTTTCGGCGGGATGCAACGCTCCTCGCCGCGCCTCACTCATCTCCTGCGAGCAGGGCAGCGTTGCCGCCGGCTGCTGCGGTGTTGATCGTCACGGTCTGCTCGGTCGCGAAGCGCGCGAGGTAGTGCGGGCCGCCGGCTTTCGGGCCGGTTCCGGACAGGCCGTTGCCGCCGAACGGCTGCACGCCGACCACGGCGCCGATCATGTTGCGATTGACGTAGATGTTGCCGATCTGGACGCGGTCGACGATCGCCTCGATCGTATCGTCGATGCGGGAATGGATGCCGAGCGTCAGCCCGTAGCCGGTGCGCTCGATGGCTTGCAGGACGCGTTCGAGATGTTCCGCACGATAGCGCACGACGTGGAGGATCGGGCCGAACACCTCCTCGGTCAGCTGGCCGGCATCCCCAAGCTCGAAAATATGTGGCGCGACGAAGCAGCCCTCCGGCGCGGTCCCGGCAAAGTGCAGCCGTGCCTCTCTCTTCATCCGTGCGATATGCGCATCGAGGCGCTGCTTGGCCTCGATATCGATCACCGGACCGATATGGGTCGCGACGTCGCTTGGATCGCCGATCTTCAACTCGCGCGCCGCGCCCGCGATCATCTCGAGCATGCGGTCGGCGACGTCCTCCTGCACGAACAGCAGCCGCAGCGCCGAGCAGCGCTGGCCGGCGGAACGAAACGCCGAGGTGACGACGTCGTCTGCGACCTGCTCGGGCAACGCAGTCGCATCCGCGATCATGGTGTTGATGCCGCCGGTCTCGGCGATCAGCGGCACGATCGGCCCGTCCTTGGCCGCCAGCGCCCGGTTGATGCTGCGCGCGACCTCGGTCGAGCCGGTGAAGACGATTCCGGCGATATCGGGGTGCGCGGTCAGCGTGGCGCCGACGCGGCCGTCGCCGATGACGAGGTGCAACGCGCTTATGGGAATGCCGGCCTCGTGCAGCAGCCGCACTGCCTCGACCGCGATCCGTGGGGTCTGCTCTGCGGGCTTGGCCACCACGCTGTTGCCGGTCATCAGCGCTGCGGTGACCTGGCCGAGGAAGATCGCCAGGGGAAAATTCCAGGGCGAGATCGCCACGAAGACGCCGCGGCCGCGCATGGCCAGCACATTGCTCTCGCCGGTCGGGCCCGGCATCGCCACATCGTTGCCGAACAGCTTGCGGCCCTGCGCGGCATAATAGCGGCAGAAATCGGCGGCCTCGCGCAGCTCCGACAGCGCATCGTCGAGCGTCTTGCCGCCCTCGCGTTGCAGCAGCGCGATGAAATGGGGCGCGCGGTTCTCCAGAAGATGCGCCGCCTGCTCGAGCGCTGCCGCGCGAATGGCTGCCGGAGTCCGGCTCCAGGCGGCAAAGCCCGCGCGCGCAGCAGTCACTGCCGCATTGGCCTGATCCGGCGTTGCGTCCGCGATCGGCACGAGGTCGATCGTCTCGGCCTTGACGTCGGTCAGCAACCGGTCGAGCGCGGCACGCGCGCCGAATTCGACACCGCGTGAATTGCGCCGTTCCGGCGCGAACAGATCGCCCGGCAGCGGAATCTTGGGATGGGCCGCCTGCTGCGGCCGGACGATGGCATCCGCCGGACGTTGCAGCAGCGCCGCAACAGGCACGCGATAATCGGACGCCTGCGCCACGAAGGAGGAGTTGGCACCATTCTCCAGCAGTCGCCGCACCAGATAGGCGAGCAGGTCGCGATGGCTGCCGACCGGGGCGTAGGTGCGGTAGGCGATTTCGGGGTGATCCTTGGCGAGCTGCTCGTAGAGCGCCTCGCCCATGCCATGCAGGCGCTGGAATTCGAAGCCGCCGTTCGCACCGGCAAGCTCCAGCACGGTCGCGACGCTCAGCGCATTGTGGGTGGCGAATTGCGGGAAGATCCGCGGCCGCAGACTCAACAGCTTTTGAGCGCAGGCGACGAAGTTCAGATCGGTCATCGCCTTGCGGGTGAATACGGGATAGCCGTCGAGCCCGCGCTCCTGCGCGCGCTTGATCTCGGTGTCCCAATAGGCGCCCTTGACCAGCCGCACCATCAGCTTGCGATCATGCGCGCGGGCCAGCGCATCGACATAGTCGATCACGGCGCCGGCGCGCTTCTGATAGGCCTGGATCGCGAGGCCAAATCCGTCCCAACCGGCGAGCGAGGGATCGGCGAGCGTTGCCGCGATCACGTCGAGGGACAATTCCAGCCGGTCGGCTTCCTCGGCATCGACGGTAAAATTGAGATCATGGGCCTTGGCGCGCTGCGCCAGGTCCAGCAGTTGCGGCACCAGCTCCGCCATCACACGGTTGCGGCTGATCGCCTCGAAGCGCGGATGCAGCGCCGAGAGCTTGACGGAGATGCCGGGCCGGTCGGGCAGGGGATGGTTGCCGGCCGCCTTGCCGATGGTCAGAATCGCGCTGGCATAGGCGTCGAAATAGCGCCTGGCATCAGTGGCCGTGCGCGCGCCTTCGCCAAGCATGTCGAAGGAATAGCGCGCCCTCTCGCCGGAGCGCGGCCGGGCCCGCTCCAGCGCCTGCGCGATGGTCTCGCCCAGGACGAAATGATTGCCCATCAGCCGCATCGCCTGGCGCGTGGCGGTGCGCACCGCCGGTGCGCCCAGCCGCTTCACCAGCCGGCCGATGGTGCCGTCGGGCGTCTCGCCGGGCTGGATCACCCGCGCCGAGAGGCCGAGCGCCCAGGCCGAGGCGTTGACCAGGAAGGCCGTGGACTTGGTCTCGTGGTGGATGAAGTCGCCCTCGCCGAGCTTGTCCTCGATGAACTGGTCGGCGGTGCGCGCGTCCGGCACGCGCAGCAGCGCCTCGGCGAGCACCATCAAGGCCAGCCCTTCCTTGGTCGAGAGCGCGAACTCCCGCAGCATGTCCTCGACTCCACCAAGCCGGTCATCGCGCTTGCGGATGGCTTCGATCAGCCGCGTCGCGGTGCGATCGATCCGCGCCTCCTGCGGCGCGCTGAGATGCGCAGATGGCAAGAGGCGCGCGGCGATATCGGCATCATCGGGCGCGTAGGCGGCGGAGAAGGCAGGCGGAACGTTCGGCATGGCGTGTCCTGTGGCTGCAATCCAGGATAATGCTCACGCGACCTTAGCTCGATAGACAATTTAGCTCATTCGGCTTAGAAAATGAAGCTATCTAGCAATTTGGCCTTATGAATTATGGAATTAGATCGAACCGACCGGAAAATCCTCTCGATTTTGCAGCAGGACGGGCGAATCGCCAATGTTGAGCTCGCGGAGCGCATCGGGCTGTCGCCGACCTCGATCGGCGAGCGGCTGAAGCGTTTGCAGCGAGAGGGGTTTATCGAGGGCTATGGCGCGCGGCTCAACCCGCACCGGCTCGGCCTCGGGCTCCTGGTGTTCGTCGAGGTGCTGCTCGACAAGACCACGCCCGACAATTTCGAGCGTTTTGCCCGCGCAGTGAAACTCGCGCCCGAAGTGCTGGAGTGTCACATGGTTGCTGGCGGCTTCGACTATCTTGTGAAGGCGCGGCTGGCAGACATGACTGCATATCGGCGCTTCCTTGGCGAGACCCTGCTGTCGATGCCGGGCGTGCGCGAAACGCGAACCTATGCGGTGATGGAAGAGATCAAGCGCGACGCACCATTGCCGGTGGACTAACGAAATGCCGTCGCGATTGTCGTTGCTGTGGCGTCGAACGGGCGGTCTTCACGGGCAAATAGTTCTCGGTGTGCAATCGCAACGCCTGTCGTCGAATGCACTGACCGTCTTCTGAAATTTTCTTGGCCCGGCTCCCGGATTGATCCGGGAGTTAGCAAAAGCCGGCGGGCTTATACTTTGAGGTTCTCTGCGGAGCTTTTGCCTCGGTTTGCGATCTCTTCATACTCCACCGTCTGTCCTTCGTTCAGGGACGACAGACCGGCTTTCTGCACTGCCGAGATATGCACGAACACATCCTTGCCGCCCGACGCCGGCTGGATAAATCCATAACCCTTCGTCGGGTTGAACCACTTGACCGTACCTTTAGCCATCACGACTTCTCCGCGGGTCTTCCTCCGAGATCTCGAACCGCCAGTCCCCGCCAACCGGCCGGTTCGGTCCTAATACGATACGCGGAATGTGGCTGGCTTGGTAGCTCAATCCACATCGGCATTTCGCCGAATTCCGCTCAACTTCGCGGCGTTTTTGCCGGATTTGCCCGTTTCGCGGTCAATTGGTCCGCGCGCCGCGCGCCATCCGTCAATAAGTCGCGGCCAGATAATCGACGATCTTGCCGACATCGGCATCGTCGATGGGGGCGCCATAGACCTTGATCATCTTGGTCACCTCGGCCTGCCAGAAACCTTTCTTGTCCTTCATCGGCGGCTGCGTGTTGATGTAATCGGCGGAGTGGCAGGCGCTGCAATTGCCCTGCACGACTTCGAGATTGGGCCCGGGCTTGAACGCCGCGACCTCATCGGGGGTCTTGTAATTGACCGGTGCTGCAAGTGCCGAACCCACCACGGCGGCGAGGGCGAGCGTGATGGCGAGGAAAACGGTGCGCTGCATGATCATTCCCCTCAAGCCACGGTGACGCGGACGGTTTCGACGACGTTGCGCAAGTAACCCGCCGGATTCCAGCGCGGCGTATCCGGCTGGGTTTCGCCGCCATTGCCGGTGGCGCGCACCTTGAGCTCGTGGGAGCCCGCCGCGAGCTTCACCGGCAGCGTCCATTCGCGGAATGAGTATTTGCCAAGATCCTTGCCGAGCCTGGCGCCGGTCCAGGTTTTGCCGCCGTCGGTGGAGACCGCGACCTCCTTGATGCCCTTGCCGCCGTCGAAGGCGATGCCGCGCAGCGTGGTGCCGCCTGCTTTCAGCTTGGCTCCGTCGGGAACGCTGGTGATGAAGGAACGGATGGTGAAGCGGTTGATCGGGATCGTCGCCTTCGGCGCAGTGCCCGGCTCGATCGCATTGTTCGGGGTGTCCGGAATACGATAGGCCGACTTCATCCAGAAGCCGTCATAGACATTGTCGACGACGGTGATCTCGTTGAGGTGCTTGACCCAGTAGGTCCCGTAATAGCCGGGCACGATCAGGCGCAGCGGAAAGCCGTTGAGGAACGGCAGGTCCTCGCCGTTCATGCCATAGGCCAGCATCACCTCGCCGTCGCTGGCGTGATCGATATCGAGCGCCTTGACGAAGTCGGGCGTCTTGTCGCTGACCGGACCGTCCATGCCGTTGAAGGTGACCTGCTTGGCGCCGCTCTGCACGCCCGCCATCGCCAGCACGGTCTTCAGCGGCACGCCGCGCCAGCGCGCATTGCCCATCGCGCCGTTGGCGAGCTGGCCGCCGGCCACGCGCGGATCCAGGAAGCCGCGGCTGTTGCCGGAGCACTGGTTGACGGCGACGATCTCGGTCGCCTTCATCTTCCTGATGTCCTTCAGCGACAGCTTGAGCGGCTTGTCGACCTTGCCCTTGACCTCGAGGGTGAACTTGTCGGGGTCGAGACTGTAGGGCAGGTCGGACAGGTGATAGCGCACGAAGAACGCGTTATTCGGCGTGATCGGGCCGTCATTGAACACTGCGAAGGGCGTCTCGAGCTGCGGCGGGCGGCTGGTCAGGCCGATCATCGGCCGCTTCTGCGGATATTTCACCAAAGGCCGTTCGCCATTGGCAAAGGGAAGGGTGACGGTGTCGAGTGCCAGCGCTTTGGTCGGGTTCAGGGCAGTCGCAACAGCGGCAAGGCCCGCTCCTTTGAGCAGGTCGCGTCGATCGAACATGTGGTCTCCTCCCGGAGCTTTTCGTTGATCGCGGTCATCACCGCGATCTAGCACTCATGTGTCGCAACGACTCAGTTGAAGTCAATTCGTGCTTTCGCAGCAGGCCCATGCCGCTGCGTTGCAGCAAGCCGGTGTTACGCCGCGACGCGTTCGCCGTGGTCGACGAGCGCCGACAGAGTCCTGGCGTCCGCGACGACGCGCACGGCCATGGGTTCGTCGCGGCCGCGGATCGCGACCTCCTGCTGCGGCAGCGCATCGTCGGCAAGGCCGGCGGTGCGGCGGACTTCCTCCGAGACGATCGCTTCGCAGGCCAGTGTCTTGGTCATGTCCTGGAGCCGGGCCGCGACGTTGACGGCATCGCCCAGCGCCGTGAACACGATGTGATCGCGATAGCCGATGTCGCCGATGATGACCTCGCCGCCATGGATGCCGATGCCGAAGCGGATCGGCTGGCGCAGATCGTGGGACAGGAGCTCGTTGAGCTCGTCGATTTGCCTGGCGGTTCCGGCGGCGGCCTTCAGCGCCTGCCGGCACGCCTCTTGCGGATCGGCGCTCAGTCCGAACAGCGCCAGCATGCCGTCGCCGACGAACTGGTTCGGCTGGCCGCCATTCTCGATCACGGCCTGCGAGACGGCGCCGAGGAAGCGGTTGACGATGAACACGGTGTCGAACGGCAGCCGCTTCTCGGCCAGCTGCGTCGAGCCGCGCATGTCCACGAACAGGCTGACGAGATAGCGCTCCTGGCCGATTCTGGCGGGCGTCGAGGCCTGCGCGCTCGCCGACAGGGTATGCGCTGTGAAGAGCTGGAAGAAGGAGAGATCCGATGTCGGCCGCAGCTGGCAGGCCAGCCTGATCGAGGGATCGCTGGTGCCGACACGGGTGAGCACGAACGCCTCGCGCTGCGACGGCTCGGGCAGGGCGCCATGATCGCCGATGATGCGGATGCGGCAGGTCGAGCAGCGGGCGCGGCCGCCGCAGACGCTGGCATGCGGCACATTGTGGCGCAGGCTCGCTTCCAGCACGGAGAGGCCCTTGGGGACGCGCACCGTCTTGCCGTTGCCGTAGGACAGCGCGATCATGCCACCGCGTCGTTCGCGCAGGGCGCGCACGCCGCGCGCCAGCAGCGCCAAAGCGAGCAGTCCGAGATAACCGGCGGTGAGGCCACCGGTGATGCGGTCGAGCGTCGCTGCCTCGGCCGTCGTGCCGACCTGGCTGCGCGTGAGATTGTGCATCCGCCATTCCCCGTCGTCGGCCTCGACCGCGACGCTGCGGCCACCCTGGTAGACACCCAGCAGTGACAGCGTCGGGATCAGCACGGCAGCCGCGAGCAGATAGGGCGCCGCGCGCGTGAAGAACGGTTTGAGGCGAAGCCAGAAATAGATGCCGATGCAGCCGTGAACCCAGGCGATCAGAAGCAGGACCGTCATGGTCCAGATACGGTTCGATGCGACGAAGAACAGATAGAGTTCCTGCGGATAGAGCTTTTGGTGCCCGTACAGCGTCTGGCCGAGCCGCACGCCGATCACATGCGCCATGACCAGCGCGGGGATGCTCAAGCCCAGCACGAGCTGCAGCGGCTCGACCGTCCGCCAGCGGAACTGCCGGCGCTGATACAGTGCATAGATGCCGAGCCCCATATGCGTGAGCGCCGCCGTGTAGAACGTGATCGCAACCGGCAGGAACTGCCAGAACAGTGTGTGATAGTAGACCCCGATCTCCATGGCATCGACCGAGATGTTGCCGAGCGCATGGTTGAGGAAATGGCTAACGACATAGGCGAACAAAATGACGCCGCAGACCAGCCGCACCTGGCGCACGCTGATGGCGCGGGAAAGCTCGGAAAATAGTGAGGATGCGGTTGCGGCCATGATTCTGTTGTATCAGTTCATGAAGGAGAACAGCCAGCGTCGCGTTTAATTCCGGGGGTGGTCGGTTCGCGGGATCACATCCGCGGCAGGAATCACTCCATTGTCGTCCCGGACAAGCGCCGCATGGCGGCGCGCAGATCCGGGACCCATAGCCACAGGGAGTCGTTGTGGCACGGGCTGGTAGCTACGGGTCTTCGCCAAACCCCTCCCTGTGGTTATGGGTCCCGGATCAGCGCTTCGCTTGTCCGGGACGACAGCGCAACAGGCCGATCCACCCCCGACATTGACTCCCCCTCCTAGGTTGGCGAAAAGCGCCGCCGTGGCGACAGCTCCCGACATCACGATGCCCCCCGTAGGCGCGGCGCGCCGGCCGCTCGTCATGGCCGCGGCGATCGTCGCCGCGATGACGCTGCTGCGCATCGTCTACGCCTCGGCCATCGAGCTGCGCACGGACGAGGCCTATTACTGGACCTGGTCGCAGGAGACGGCGCTCAGCTTCCTGGATCATCCCCCCGGCATCGCCTGGCTGATCCGGTTCGGCACTGCGATCTTCGGCGACACCAGGCTCGGTGTGCGCTTCGGCGGCATCGTCGCGATGCTGGTGACGCAGCTCCTGCTCGCCGATATCGTCCGCCGCCTCACCCACGACATGCGCGCCGTCGTGCTCGCGGTGCTGATGCCGGAGGCCGCGCTCTATTACGGCCTGCTGATGGCCAAGGTTGCGCCCGATGTCGCCATGATCCCGTTTGCGGTGGCGATGATGTGGTCCCTGGTGCGCCTTGCGCAGGGCGGCGACGGCCGCTGGTGGCTTGCGGCCGGCCTGTTCGCCGGGCTCGCGATGCTGTCGAAATTCACCGTGATCATGTTCGCGCCGGCGGTTGCCGCCTTTCTGCTGGTGCCGGATTGGCGCTGGCGCTGGCTGCGCAGCCCCTATCCATATCTCGCGGTGCTGATCGCAATCGTCGTGTTCTCGCCCGTCCTGATCTGGAACGTGCAGCACGACTGGGCCGCGATCCGCTTCCAGGGGGTGCGCGCCACCACCAGCTACGGCATCTCGCTCCGTACCTTCGGCGATTACATCGGCCTGCAATTCGGACTGGTCGGCTTCGTCATGCTGCCGGTGGTGCTGACGGGGGTGGTGATGACGGCGTGGCGCGGCTATCGCACGCGCGAGCCGGTCGCGATTTTGTTGTCGACCGCGGTCCTGGTGCCGTTTCTCTATTTCCTGGTGAAATCGCTGACCCTCCGCGTCGGTGACACCTGGCCGATGTTCATGTGGCCGGTCGGCTTCGCCGCCGCCGCTGTCAACCTCACCATGCTGTCGCGCGAAGGAAGATCGGCGCGGATGATCAGGGCATCGCTGTTCTGGGCCAACACAGCGGTGGTCTCCGGCATCGCCTTTGTCATCATCGTGTTCCTCTATTACGTCGCCGCGCCCTGGAATTTGCTCGGCAAGATCGATCCGATCGGTGCCGAGTCCGGTTACGAGCAGGTCGCCGCGCGCGCACAGGCCGCATTGGACGAGACCGGCGCGACCTGGATCGCAACCACGGACTACCGCACCTATGCCATGATGCGCTGGCTGTTCAGGGGCCGCGTGCCCGTGATCGAGATCAACGAGCGCGGCCGCTTCCAGGATTTTCGTGATCCCGGCATGGATCGGATCAAGGGCCACGCCGGCATTTATGTTGGGCGCGAGCCAGACAACCGCTCGCCGCTGTGGGAGAACATCCCCGCCAAACGCGAGCCGCTCGGTCAGATCGAGCGCCGCTGGCGCGGACTCGTGATGGACACGTATACGCTGGAAAAGCTCACCGGCTGGACTCCGGAGCTTTCACCACCGAAGGACTCGCCGCTGTTCCAGTGGCGCGTGCTGGCGGGAGAATTCGAGCGACGTACGCTCGCCTAGCAAGGCGGCCTTCTTCCTTCTCCCGTTGTGGGAGAAGGTGGCGCGAAGCGCCGGATGAGGGGTATCTCTCCGCAAATTCGAATGAGAGTTGGACTCGAGGAGAGAACCCCTTGTATCTGCACGGCCAGCATTTGTGCGATGGAAGTGACTTAGCGCCTTGGCCGGTGGCCACCGG
>NZ_JBVVPC010000032.1:0-97487 GCF_055807355.1 Bradyrhizobium sp. Ken01 | reverse complement strand
GGTTCCCGGCGAGAGGATGCCGCAAAAAGGGATTGACTAACCAAGGCCCGTTACAGAAGCCCGGATGGAGCGCAGCGCAATCCGGGGCAAGTGCGCGCCGGCGGCCGGGACCGGCCCCGGATTACGCTTCGCTCCATCCAGGCTACAAGGGGGCCCTTGGCTCTATTGCAGCTCGGGATCGAGCCGGTCGCGCAGCCAATCCCCGATGACGGAGACCGCCAGCGTGGTCACCACGATGGTGGTGGCCGGCGCGAGCATGATCCAGGGGGCCCGGGTCAGGTACTCGCGGCCGTAGCCGACCATGTTGCCGAGGCTGGTCATCGGCGGCTGCACGCCGAGGCCGAGAAAGGACAGGCCCGACTCCATCAGGATCACCTCGGGAAAGACCAGCGTAGTCGAGACGATCAGGGTCGAGGCGATGTTGGGCAAGATATGCCGGAGGTAAATCCGCGCCGGCGTCGCGCCGAGCTGGCGGACCGCGGCTGCGTAACCTTGCGCATTGGCCGAGATCGCTAGTCCGCGCGCGATGCGGGCGTAGCGCTCCCAGCCGAAAAATCCCATCAAGCCGATCAGGAGTGGCAGCGAATTGCCGAAGAAGGCGAGCACCGCGAGCGCCATGATCAGGAAGGGCATGCTGGCCTGGAAGTCGGACAACATCAGCACCAGCTGCTCGACGGGCCCGCGGAAATGCGCGGCGAGGAAGCCGAGCATAGTGCCGACGATGGCGGAGATCGCCGTGGCGCCAAAGGCGATCAGGAGCGAGATGCGGATCGAGACGAGCAGCCGCGACAGTACGTCGCGGCCGAGCTCGTCGGTGCCGAGCCAGTGCGCGACATTGCCGGGAGCAGCGAGACGATTGCGAAGGTCGAGCTGGGTGTAGCCATACGGCGCGATTTTCTCGGCGAAGGCCGCGATCACCAGCATCGCGACGATCCAGCCGATCGCGATAGCGACCGAGACCGGCATCGCCGGGAGGCTCATGCGGCGGCGGGCCGACGCGTCCTTCAGCGTTGCGTCAGTCATGCATGCGCTCCCTTCATGCGTGCGCCCCCTTGGCGCGCAGGCGCGGGTCGAGGAAGCCGTAGAGGAAGTCGACGATCAGGTTGGAGGTGACCATGGTCATCGCCACCAGCAACAGGATGCACTGCACGACGGCGAGGTCACGGTTGGCGACGGCGACGACGAGCAGGCGCCCTACTCCTGGCCACGAAAACACACTCTCGACCACGACCGCGCCCGCGATCAGCGTGCCCACCATGAAGCCCAGAATGGTGACTGTCGGAATCGCCGCGTTCGGCAGCGCATGCGACGTCACGACTTTTCGCCACGGCACGCCCTTTGCCGAGGCGGTGCGGATATAGGGCTGGCCCAGCACCTCCAGCATGGCGCTGCGGGTGAAGCGCGCCAGCACCGCGGCGCCGCCAAGGCTGAGTGTCACGATCGGCAGGATGGCGTGACGCCAGCTGTCCTGCCCGCCCGAGGGCAGCCATCCGAGCTGCACGGCGAAGACGAGCACGAGCAGCAGCGCCAGCACAAAACTCGGCACGGTGAAGCCGGCGACCGCCGTCATCATCACCGCGCGGTCGATGCCGGAGCCTCGGTGCAGCGCCGCGTAGATGCCGGCGGGAATGCCGAGCGCGACCTTGAATGCGAAGGCCGGCAGCGTCAGCGCCAGCGTTGCCGGTATCCGCTCCAGCACAAGCTCGATCGCAGGCCGCCCGTCACGCATGGAACGGCCGAGCTCGCCTTTGGCGATCGCTCCAAAATAGTCGAGATACTGAAACCAGATGGGATCATCGAGGCCCCACGCCCTGCGGAAGGCGGCGAGGACTTCCGGCGGCGCTTCCGGTCCCAAAATCATCAGCGCGGGATCGCCCGAGAGACGCAGCACCACGAAGGCGAAGGTGACGACGAGCACGATCGTCAACGCCGCGCGTCCGATCCGAATGGCGAAATAGCGTCCCATCACGCCGCATCCCGCGTCTCGACGTGCGGCCCCGCCACAAGGTGGCAGGCGACCTGCCTGTCGCCACCGACGTTGGACAGCGCTGGCACCCCGCTTGCACAACGCGCGATCGCGCGCGGACAGCGCGGATGGAAGGCGCAGCCTTGAGGACGGGCCGCCGGGTTCGGCGGATCGCCTGCCAGCACAATGCGGCCTGCGCTGCGGCGGCCCGGCGCGGGCGATGCCGAGACCAGTGCTTGCGTGTACGGGTGCTCCGGCCGCGCGAACAGATCATCGGCGCTGCCGATCTCGACGATGCGGCCGAGATACATCACGGCCACCACATTGCTTATCTGCCGGACGACCCGCAAATCATGGCTGATGAAGAGCAAGGTCAGCGCAAGCTGAGCCTGGAGATCGGCGAGCAAATTCACCACCTGCGCCTGGATCGAGACGTCGAGCGCGCTGACCGGCTCGTCACAGACGAGGAAATCCGGCTTTGTCGCCAGCGCCCGCGCCAGCACGATGCGCTGGCGCTGTCCGCCGGAGAGCGCGCCCGGATAGCGCGCACCATGTGCGGGTGTCAGTTCGACCGCGCGCAGCAATTCGCGGACCCGCTCCTCGCGCTCGAGGGGCGTCCCGAGGCCGTGAATATCCAGGGGTTCACGGATTTGCGCGGCGACCGGCAACCGCCGGTCCAGTGCTCCCAGCGGATCCTGAAAGATCATCTGCATGTGCGCGCGTTGCGCACGCCATGCGGTCGTTCCGGGCGCGGCCATCGGCTTGCCGTCGAACCGAACCTCGCCATGGTCCGGCGGCTCGAGGCCAAGTACGATGCGGCCGGTGGTCGACTTTCCCGAGCCGGACTCGCCGACGAGGCCCAGCGTCTCGCCCTTGCGGATCGTCAGCGACACGCCATCGACCGCATGAACGGCGGTACTTCGGCCGAACATCCCGGAGCCCATGCTGTAGCTGCGCGAGATCGAGGCCACGTCGACGAGCGGACGGCTCATTCGGCAGCCATCCCGAGCAGCGCGCGACGCGAAGCCTCGGCGCGAACGCAGGCAGCGGCGCGATCCGCCGCGATCGGCGCGAGGGTTGGGGCTACAATGCCGCACGGCGCTTCTGCGAGCGCACAACGCGGCGCAAAGGCGCATCCATCAGGCATCCTCGCGGGATCGGGGACCGTTCCGGGAATGGCGGTCAGGCGGCGCCTCGGCCCGTCAAGCGGCGGCAGCGCGCCGATCAGGCCCTGCGCATAGGGATGGACGGGATCGGCGAAAAGCTGGTTCGCCGGCGCCTCCTCGACAATGCGGCCCGCATACATCACGGCCACGCGGTCGCAGTTTTCGGCGACGACGCCAAGATCGTGGCTGATCAGGACCATCGCCATGCTCATCTCGCGGCGGATGGTCGAGAGCAGTTCTAGAATCTGCGCCTGAATCGTGGCGTCGAGCGCCGTAGTCGGCTCATCCGCGATCAGCAGGTCGGGATTTCCGGCGAGCGCCATCGCGATCATGATGCGCTGGACCTGGCCGCCGGAGAACTCATGCGGATAGGCTTCGAGCCTGCGCGCCGCGTCGGGAATGCCGACGAGATCGAGCAGCCGCCGCGCTTCCGCTTTCACCGCGCCGCCCGAGATATCGCGATGCAGCGCCAAGGACTCGCAGAGCTGCCTGCGGATGGTCAGCACGGGATTCAGTGCGCTCGCGGGATCCTGGAAGATCATGGCGACGCGCCCGCCCCTGATACGATCGAGCTCGGCGGCCGCCGCACCGAGGATCTCGCGACCGTCGAGACGAACGGAGCCCGAGACGCGGGCATTCCGCGGCAAGAGGCCGAGTGCCGCAAGCCACGTCACCGACTTGCCCGACCCGGACTCGCCGACGAGGCCCAGGGCCTCGCCCTTGTGCAAGGCGAGATCGACACCACGCAAGACCGGCACGCCGTGGAAGGCGACGCTGAGGTCCTTAATGCTGATCAGCGGCGCCACCGATCAGGCCTCGAAATTGCCGGCGCGGAAATCCATCGCGAAGGCCGGCGACGCCTTCCACTTGATCGACTTCGGCTTGGCCGTGAAGGTCGCGTTCTGGTGCAGCACCGTATAGGCCGGGTCTTCGCGCTCGGCGATCTCCAGCATGCGGCGGAACGCCTTCTTGCGGGCGGCCCGATCGATCGAGGTTTCCAGGAACTCCGAGAGCGTGTTCAGCTCGGCATTGGTCCACTCGCCGATCTGTTGCTGCTGGCCGTTGGGGCCATGCTGGGCAACCAGCGACGATACGGGATCGTTGAAGGCGGCCGAGTTCGACCAGTCGCGGACCGCGCGCGTCGGCGCACGTTCCATGATCTGCGACCAGTTCTCCTTGGTTTCGATCTGGACGTTGAGACCGACCGACTTCCACATCTCGACCAGCACCTGCGCGGTCGCGACCTGGTTGGTGTAGTAATTGTTGAGCAGGCGATAGGGAATGGGATCGCCCTTGTAGTTGGCCTGCTTCAACAAATCCTGCGCCAGCTTCGGATCGTAGGTCGGTACGCTCCAGTCGGCGTTGAACATGTCACCGTAGAACTCCCACTGCAGGCCCTTCGGGACGCGTGTGCGACCGGCCCACAGGCTGTCGACGATCGCCTGACGGTCGATGGCATGAGTGAAGGCGCGCCTTACAAGTGGATTGGCGAGTTGGGCGTGGTTCTTGTCGAATACGGTCAGACGATGATTGAGGATGGTGCCGCCCTGCACTTCGAAGGCCGCGTTCTTCTCGATGCCCGCGATCTGGTCCGGCGGGATGTCGCAGGCGAACTGATACTCGCCCGAGAGCAGCCCGTTGATGCGACTCGCGACCTCCGGGACCTCGAGGAAGCGAATGCGCTTGAGCGGTGGACGGCCGCCCCAATATTCGTCGTGGGCTTCCAGCGTCAGCGACACGTCGGGCTTGAGCTCGACGACCTTGTAGGGCCCGGTGGTAACAGGCTTGCGCGCCCAGTCGAGATAGCTCACGGATTCAGCCCAGGCGCGACGGTTCGCGATATCTGAGCCGTAGCGCGACAGCCGACCCTCGATCGTGACGTCGGGCGTCGCGTTGTAGAAGCGCACGGTGTATTTATCGACGGCATCGACGCGGACGAGATCCGGCCAGATCCGGCGTGCAACCGCCGGAACGTCCGGCGGCAGCTCCTTGCCCGGACGCGGCGTCGGAATTTTCTCAAAGGCCTGGATGGTGCTGCGGCTCTTGGCCTCGGTCTCACCGAACATGCGCTCGCGGCTGAACGTGAAGACGACGTCCTCCGCCGTCAGCTCGTCGCCATTGTGGAATTTGACGCCCTGGCGCAGCTTCACCTCGACAGTCTGGTCGTCGATACGGCGCCACTCGGTGGCAAGCCCCGGCACGGCCTCAAGGCTGCCGCGCCAGTTCTTGGAGATCAGGCCTTCCCAGATCGAGGAGAAAAAGACGCGCTCGCCGACATTGGACTGCTCGCGCAGCACGTCGAGCACGTTCGAATTCGTCACCTTCTGCACCGCGATGGTGACCGAGGGACGGTTGTCCGCCTGCCCGATCGCGAAGCGCGGCAGCAGCAGCGTGCCTGCGGCAACGCTGCCGGACTTCAGGATGGTACGACGCGTGAGCTTGCTCATGATGATAACCCCTGCCGGTTTTTTGGTCGGCTATTCGGCGAGACCGAGCGCGGCCAGATGGGCTGCGCCAGGGCGGACGTCGTTGTGATTGCGAAGTTCGAGGATCAGCCGGGGGTTGGAATTCAGCCGGCCCAGCGCGCGGAACACGGTGACCCACGGGATATTGCCTTCGCCCGGGGCCCAGTGCCGGTCGGCAAAACCGTCGGTGTCCTGCAGGTGGACGTGCGTCAGCATGTCGCCGGCGGTTTCGACGTAGTAGTCGACCGGCGGCGCGCCGGTGGAGATGTGCGCGTAGTTGGCGTGGCCGGTGTCGAGGGAGACCCGCACCTTGCTGCTTTCGAGCGCCTTGGCGAGGCGCACGCGATCGCGCGGATCCTTGTCCTCGATGTTCTCGATGACGATCTCGCAGCCGATGGTTTCGGCGCGCACGATCACCTCGGCGAGTGTCGCCTTGACGCGTTCGACGAGATTGCCGCGATTATCCGGATAGAGGTCGAGGTTGTTGTGGTCCCAGGTCGTGAACGGCGAATGGATCACCATCTGCGTCGCGCCGAGGAACTCGGCGGCCTCGAGGCCCTGAAGCAGGCGTTTCGTCACCACTTGGCGGATCATCGGGTCGTGGCTACCGATCGCGAAGCCCCAGAACGGTCCGTGGATGCCGAGCCGGCCGGTATGACCTGACAGCATCTGCTTGATTTCGCTAGCAGCACTTCGCCAGTCGCCGTCGAGCAAGTCCGCGCGAAAGAAATCCTGAATCTCGAGGTCGCGCTGCCGTTCGAGAAGCCAGTCGCGATGCGCAGGGATCGATTTGAAGGACAATGCGGCGCCCAGTACCGGCTTCGACATGGCTTGCTCCTCGGCCGTCAACAATGACGGGAGCAGCGCTAGACCAGTTAAATGACAGGCCGGTGAAATGCAGGTTCCGAGGCGCTGAGGAGATGTGGACATCCCCGCGATCGCGTGCATCGAATAAAGGCAACGCGAGTGCGGCGTGCAGACGCATGCATCCGCGCGCGGATCAAGCGCGTTCGAGTCCGTAGTGATCCGGAATGGAATCCTATTCCGATGTCGCGTACATCGCGGGACATCGATCGGCGGCCTTCCAAGGGCATCACCCTCTGATCGCGCACCACGGGGTTGGGGGACCACATGGGGCGGGGGGATCAAAGGCTGGGGCAAGGTTACGAGGTCCGGACTCCTAGGCACTCCGGACCTCGGGACTTTCTAGATTGAACGTGATTTCGCGCCGCCGGCTTGATCAGCCGCGCGGCGCGAAGTCGTTTTGGCGTCGTTATGCCGACACGGGCGCTATCGCGTCTGCGGCTCGATCGTCACCGTGCAGTCGCCCTGCCCTTGTGTCGCGACCACGATGTTGCCGGCGGGAGCGCCGAGGGCGATCGGCGCGGACGAGCCGCCGCCGGGCATCTGGACAGTCACGCTCAAGGAATCGGTTCGCGCGGTCGAGCCTACGGTCGAGGGCTCTGCCTGGGCCACATTGCCCGAGGCGTCACGCCGCATGATCTGGCAATTCACGTTGCTGGCGCCGGCCGCCGCCATGCTCGACGAGGTGCCGCCGCTCATTTGGGCACGGGCGCGCGACGGATCGCGAGGCACCTGGCTGACGATGCGATGCGTCCGCGGCTCCACAATGACGACGTCGTCACCCGTCGTAAAATATTCGTAGTCCCGATATTCGGGCTCGATCGAGACGATCTCGGGCGGAAGCCTGTGGAGACGCACGCGCGAGGGAATGGTCTCGCCGACCCGGATCGAGATGTTCAGATTGCGCTCCGGCTCCGCCAGGCGTGCATGGCTCACCGTTTCGGAGATCCGCACCTGCTTCTCGGACGAGACCTGGGTCTGCTGATTGGTCTGCGTGTTGGTCTGGTTCGTCTGGTTGGCTTGATTGGTCTGCGTGCCCGAATTGGCAGGCGCGGTCTGCGCGTTGTTGGTCTGGGCCGTCCGGTTCGTGTCGGTCGCGGTTGCCGGTCGGTTGTTCTGCTGTGCCGGCTGCTGCTGCTCAGCCGCGTTGCGCGGCGGCTGGGTCTGGTTGCGCTCGTTCTGGTTGGCCGCGGCACCCGTGCGCTCGTTCTGCTGACTAGACGTACCGGACTTGGACTTGTCGGACTCGGCCGTTGTTTTCTGCGGCGCGGTCTTGTCCTGCTTCGTCTCGGCGTCGCGGCTGCGATCGCGTGAAGGCTCGCGGGAGTCTTGTGCCTGATCCCTCGACTTCGGCTGGTTGCGCTCGGCCGAACTGGCCGGCTGGCGCTTGTCGTCACTCGCGTCCTGCCTGGCAGCGCCGCCCTTCTCCTCGCGGTCAGCGCCGTGCAATCTCTCCTGGGCGCCCTGCGCCCGCTCTTGAACGTGCTCTTGAACACGTTCCTGGGCGCCGCCGCGCTGCGGTGCGGCGCCTTTCGCCGGCTCCTCGGTCCGTCTCGGCTCGTCTCTACGCTCACCGGGCGCCTGGGCGTAGGCGATGCCGGAAGCAAGCATCAGTCCGATAGCTGCGGTCGATAACATCAAGTGCTGGCGCATGGTCCCTCTCCTCGGAATTCGCAACAACAGACGCGAACGCTCTGTGGGTGCGAAGGTTCCTGATCAGGAACGAGGACCGATTACGCCGGTCTCACATCTCAGGCGGGTCTCACATCGGGTTCTTCAGCGTGAGCCGCGCCGTGAATGTCACACTGGTCTTGCCGACCAGCGCCATGCCTTCGACCTCGGCGCCGTCGGCGGAATAGTCGCCTGAAAAGCCGCAGGTCACTTCCCTGCCGCCGAACGCAAGCGGCTTGCCGACGGCCTCGGTGTGCTGATTGACGGTCATATCGCCGCGCCATTTCCCGTTCCGGAAAGTGTAGCCGCCGGTGTAGTAGAAATAGCTGTCGCCGCCCATGATGCGGCCATCGCAGAGCACGACGACGCCTTTGGCCTGGCCGCGCTTGCCGTCGCGCATCTCGATCTCAAAGATGTAGAGGCCGTTGAGGACGTTCTGTGGGTTGCCGCCCTGCTCGGGCCCATCGCCGGCCGACATCGCTCATCTCCCGTTCAAACCGGCACGTTCCGTTCGAGATCTTCAAGCCAAGCCGCCGCGCTCGAATCCGACGGCGCGCGCCAGTCGCCACGCGGCGACAACGAGCCGCCGGCCGACACCTTGGGTCCGTTCGGCATCGCCGAGCGCTTGAACTGGCTGAAAGCGAAGAAGCGGCGCAAGAACACCTCCAGCCAGCGGCGTATCTCGGGAAGGTCATAGGCCTTGCGCCGATCGTTCGGGAACGCCGGCGGCCATTCGCCTCGCGCGACGTCCTTCCACGCCTGCAGCGCCATGAAGGCGATCTTGGACGGCCGCATGCCGAACCGCAGCGTGTAGAACAGGTTGAAATCCTGGAGCTCGTAGGGACCGACGGAAGCTTCCGTGCTCTGCGGCTTCTCGCCAGGCTCGGCCGGAACCAGCTCCGGCGAGATTTCGGCCGACAGGATCGATCCAAGCGTTTGGTTGACGTCGTCGCTGAACTGCTTGGAAGCAATCACCCAGCGGATCAGATGCTGGATCAGCGTCTTCGGCACCCCGGCGTTGACGTTATAGTGCGCCATCTGGTCGCCGACGCCGTAGGTGCACCAGCCCAGTGCGAGTTCGGAGAGATCGCCGGTGCCAATCACGATGCCGCCATGATGGTTGGCGAGCCGAAACAGGTAGTCGGTGCGCAGACCCGCCTGTACGTTCTCGAATGTGACATCGTAGACCTTCTCGCCCTTGCCGAAGGGATGGCCGATGTCCTTCAGCATCTGCGTCGCCGTGGTGCGAATGTCGAGCTCCTGCCAACTCGTCTGCAACGCCTTCATCAGCGCCAGCGCATTGGTCTTGCTCTCGCTGCCGGTGGCAAAGCCCGGCATGGTGTAGGCGAGAATGTTCTCGCGCGGCAGGCCAAGGAGGTCGACGGCCTTGGCGGCGACGATCAAAGCGTGGGTGGAATCGAGCCCGCCCGAGACGCCGATGACGACGCGCTTGGTGCCGGTCGCGCGCATGCGCTGGACGAGGCCCGCGACCTGAATGTTGTAGGCCTCATAGCAGTCCTGCTCGAGCAGGCTCTCGTCGCTCGGCACGAACGGAAAGCGCTCGATCTTGCGCAGGAAGCCGATATCGGCGGCCGGCGGCTTCAGGTCGAAGCTGACTTTCCGAAAGAAGCCCTCGCGCTGCCGGCGATTGTCGTCGAAGGTTCCCATCAGCGCGCGCTCCTGCCTGAGCAGGTCGAGATCGACATCAGCTAGCGTGATCTGGCCGCCCTGCCGGAACCGCTCGCCCTCGGCCAGCAGCACGCCGTTCTCGTAGATCGAGGTCTGGCCGTCCCAGGCCAAATCCGTGGTCGATTCCCCTGCCCCTGCGGCGGAATAGACGTAAGCCGCGAGGCAGCGGGCTGAAGTCGATTGACACAAGAGCGCGCGCGAGCGGGCGCGGCCGATCGTGATCGGGCTGCCCGAGAGATTGATCAGCACGCTCGCGCCCGCAAGCGCGAGCTCGGAGGCCGGCGTGACCGGGATCCACATGTCCTCGCAGATCTCGACGCCGATGGTCAGGCCCGGTACGTCCTCGGCCGCGAACAGGAGGTCGACGCCGAACGGGGCGTGCAGCCCGCCAAAGGCGACCATCTCTCCGACGATGCCGGCGCCGGAGGCGAAATGCCGTCCCTCGTAGAATTCGCGATAGGTCGGCAGGTAGCTCTTGGGCACGACGCCGAGGACTTTGCCGCGATGGATGACGACCGCACAATTGTAGATGCGATTGCCAAAGCGCAGCGGTGCGCCGACGATCAAAACGGTCATCAGGGCCGAGGATGCCTCGACGATGGCCACGAGCCCGCGCTCGACCGCGTCGAGCAGCGGATCCTGCTTCACGAGATCTTCGATCGCATAGCCGGACAGGCACAGTTCGGGAAACACGGCGACTGCCACCGATTGCGCGTGACAGTCCTTCGCTGCCGCCAGAACCGCAGCCGCGTTTGCCGTGGGATCAGCCACATGAGAGGTGGTGACGCAGGCCGCCACGCGCGCAAATCCGTGGGCATAGATCGAGTGGAAACTCATCGAGCACAGTCCCTTTGTCTCGTCGCGACCGGCCTCCGCCAGCTCTGGACTCCATTTAACCCATCGATATCGCCCCGTGCAGGCCATTCGACGGCATGCATAACGGATTTGCAGCTTCGCTGCCCGGCGCCGGGCCCTTTGGGGGCAGTCTCAGGCCGTGCGCACCAGCATGCCGGGCAGATCGTCGCGCAGCCACTCGGCGATCCGAGGCCAGGCATGGGCATGCGTCCGCGCGCCCATGAACAGGCCAAGATGGTTGCTGGGGTCGGAGGCCGCCGCAATGAAAGCCGGTGGCGTGCCGAGCAAACCGGCGGTGGCGAGCGCCTGCGCAGCCGGCACGACGTCGTCATCGAGCCCGGCCAGCAGGAAGACCGGCGCCTTGACGTCCTTCAGATCAATCACGCGGCCGAGTGCCGTGAATTGGCCGCGCGCGATCCGGTTCTCCCGGAAGATCCAGTTGACGATTTCGAGATAATAGGTGCCGGGCAGATTGAGAGGCTCGGCGTTCCAGCGCTCGAACCGTGCCAGCAGCGCCGCACCCTCTTCGCCGCAGAGGTCGCTCTGCAGCGCCGTCGCGATATCGTCGCGACTCGGCGATTTCGACCAGACCCGCAGCATCTCCTCGCCGCTGACATTGCCGCCACCGCGGGCGACGAGCTGGTCATAGACCATCTCCGGTGCGTTGCGGGCGAGCTGCGACAGCCTGGAGTCGATCGAGAGGTCGACGGGCGCGCCTGCCAGCACCAGCCGCCGCACCTTGGCGGGAAAGCGCGCCGCATAGAGCAGCGACAGCCAGCCACCCTGACACAGGCCGACGAGATCGACCGGCGCGCCGATCTCGTCGATGGCGACGTTGAGATCGCCGAGATAGCTGTCGATCGAGAGATAGCGCATGTCGGGTGCGGCCGAGCGCCAGTCGGTGAGATAGACCCGGTCGATGCCGCCATTCTGCAGGGACTGCACCACGCTGTGGCCGGGAGCGAAGTCGGCGATCAGGGCCCGGTGCAGCGCATAGGGCGCGCAGACCAGTGCCGGCTGGCCGGACCCCGTCCGCGTGCAATCGCGCAGGCGCATGGTCGCAAGCTCCAGCGCGACGGAGTTGGGCGTGGTCCACGGCAGGCTGCTGTCGAGCTGCTCCGGCGGACCGCGCTCGAGCCATCCGAAACAGGCGTCCATGGCCAGCCGAGCCGCAGCGAACGGCCACAGCAGCGGGTCATCCGGGACGGGGCCCGGTGCGCGCTGCTGTTTGCCGGTCTTGTCCGCCATGGCTATCTCGCGGTCCTCACAGGAAGGCCTCGAAGCTGACGAGCGAAATACCGCGCTCCCGAAAACTCTGATGGGTCGCGGCCACCGAGCCGTCGAGATCGATTCCGCGGCAAGCGTCCTCGATGACGGCGACCTCGAATCCCGCCTTGCGGGTATCCTCCGCCGAGAAGCGGACGCAGAAGTCGAACGCGAGGCCGGCGATGAAGACGGTGTTCAGCTCGCGTTCCCGCAAATATCCGAGCAGGCCGGTCGGCGTTTTCAGGTCGTTCTCGAACAGCGCCGAATAGGAATCGATGCCGCTCCGAAACCCCTTCCGCACCACCAGGCTTGCGCGGGTGACGTCGAGATCGCGGTGAAATTCAGCGCCCGCCGTGCCTTGGACGCAATGGCTCGGCCACAGCACCTGGACGCCGTAGTCAAGCACGATGGTCTCGAACGGCTGTTTGCCCGCATGGTTCGGGGCAAAGGAGACATGATCGCGGGGATGCCAGTCCTGGGTCAGCACCACATTGGCGAATTTTTGGGCGATCCGATTGATGGCGGGAACGACCTTCTCGCCGCCGGGCACCGCGAGCGCCCCACCCGTGCAAAAATCGTTCTGCACGTCGATGACCAGCAACACGTCCCGATCGGAAATCTTCATCGCAAGGTCCATTGCAGGCCATTCCGCGCGACGGGCGCCGAACGCACGCCTCCAGTGTCGATCTTCCCGCGGTGCTTCGCAACCACCCGCAGGTGCGGCCATCTGCGCAAATGCCCCCGTCGGTCCCCGGATGCAACAGTTTGGGCTGATGCGTGTTGACTAGATCCACCCGGGGACGGATTCTGAAAAGCCGTTCGCATCTTGCGATCGGATAGAGTGGAGGAAGCGGTTCCCGCAGCCAAAAGGGCTGCGGCAGCCATATGCACATGACAATCGGCAAGACAGGACAGATTCTTCTCGCCGATATCGGCGGCACCAATGCGCGCTTCGCGCTCAGCCAGGGCGACCAGACCGGACCGATCGACTACGTGAAAGTGGCAGACTTCCCAACCGTCCGGGAAGCCATTGCCGATGTTCTCGCGCGTCGCTCCGGCGGCAAACCGCCCCCAAGAGCCGTGCTGGCCGTCGCGGGCCCGGTGACCAACAACCGCTGCGTCATGACCAACAGCCCGTGGGTCATCGACGGCAACGAGCTTCAGTCGGCCCTCGGCTTCGACAGCGTCCATGTTCTCAACGATTTCGAGGTGGTGGCCTGGTCGCTGCCCGCGCTGCAGCCCGCTGACCTGATCCCGCTCGGCGGACAAGATGGCCTTCCCGGAGAGCCGTTGCTGGTGGTCGGACCCGGAACCGGCTTTGGCGTTTCCTGCCTGGTCGAGCGCCACGGCTCTCGGCTGGCCGTCGTCACCGAGGCGGGCCACGCGACCCTGCCGGCGGAGGACGAGCGCGAGGAACGCGTGATCGCGTCCATGCGCCGACGCCTCGGCCATGTCTCCATCGAGCGTGGCGCATTGTCCGGTTCGGGTCTGCAAAGCCTCTACGAGGCGCTGGCCGAAGTGGAAGGCGCGCAGGTGCCGCATCGCGATGCTGCCGCTATCACGAAGTCGGCCCTGGAAGGCAGTTGCGAGCTCAGCCGCAAGACGCTGGAGATGTTTTGCGCCATTCTCGGCTCGGTCGCGGGCAATCTCGCGGTCACCTTCGGCGCCCGCGGCGGCGTCTATATCGCCGGCGGAATCGTGCCGCGCTTTCCCGACTTCCTCGCAGCCTCCGCATTCCGGGCGCGCTTCGAAGCCAAGGGACGCTTCCAGGACTATCTCCGCGACATCCCGACCAGGCTGGTCACGAAACCCGATGCGAGTTTCGTCGGACTGACGATGTTCGCGGAGCACAACCAGCCTTAACGGCGCGCGCTTCCGGCCGCGGGTTCCAGCAATTCACAACTGATTAACGAGCACGCGCGCGCGACGCGGGATCGTGCTTGCGCGCACGTCCCGGATGAGAAACAATCCTGGCTTGTGTGTGGCGTAATTGCGGGGGCGTGACATGCGTAAGCAGGATCTGGGTTTCGACTATCACCGCTATCACCGCCTGCTGCTCGAGGCGGACGACGAGGGCAAGCGGCTGGCCCTGATCGAGCTCTTGATCGAGGAAAAGGCGCGTGACCGGCTCGCCGCCCAGCGCGCTTCGGACCGCGCGGCCATGACGGCCCACACCATCGCTACGGTGCTGAAGAACGGGCGCCACTGAACGAGTGAACGCGCTCCAGTGCCCGAAAACGCGGCATCAATTGCCATTTCGTTAACGATCCCTCGAAAGCTCGCGTCAAACTTTTTGCTCTAGGAGTTCCCTTACCTGATGCAATTCAGGGGCAACAAAGGGGGGAATGAACATGAGCATGATTTCGATCGGCGCAATGCCGGCCACCATCGAAACGCGTTTGGCCGATTCTTCGTTTTCTTCGTTCAAGACCATCTTGCTGTTTTGCTGCACGGGCCTGGTCGCCTCGTTCGGCCTGATGGCGCGCGGCATCGATCTCGGCGCCGGCCTGATGTGAAACCGCGACGCATTCCGTCGCGAAATGGCCGCCCTGACGGGCGGCCATTTTGTTTTTGGTCTCAGTGCGGCGTCTTCGCTAGCGCTTCCGGAAACATCGAATCGATCATCGCCTTGAGCTGATCGATCGAAATCGGCTTGCGCAGGATCGGGCGGCGCCGGAGCAAGGACGGCAGCAGCTCCGGACCGTAGCCCGTCGCGAACAGAAACGGCTTGCCGCGACGCTCGATCAGGTCCGCGACCGGATCGACGTAGACGCCCTTGAGATTGATGTCGAGGATCGCAAGATCGTACTGTGCGGTCATGGCGAAAGCACTGGCGTCCCGGACATTGTCCGCTTCCGCGGCGACGTGGTGGCCGAGTTCCCCCACCATGTCCGCCATCATCATCCGGATCAACGTCTCGTCTTCGACCAGGAAAACGGAGAGTCCGTCCGCCATATCAACCCCGCCATCAGCTTCCGCAGCTAATCATAACCGAATCGCGAAGAGGATTCACGAATTCGTGGCGGGCGCCGTTAATTCAGACGCGCCCGATCCGATTCAACTTGATCAATCCAATCCTCGTTCGTGGCTGAGCCGCACCATCTCCTGTACGAACACCTGCTTCTGCTTGTCATCGAGGCTCGAATAGAGAGGCTCGGCGGCATCGGCGACATTGCGCTGGTCGGCAGCGCGGTCGATCAGGAATTGGGCCTCGTTGCGCATCTGCTCGACGATGTCGTCGGGAGGATCCCGCTTGGCGCGCGCAACCCGCAGGTTGAGCCGCTCGGCACCGTTATGCCCGAGGTAGTGCATGGCGCTCGAGAAGCCGTACCAGTGCTTCTCCTGCTCGGGCGTGAGGTTCAGTTCGGTCTTGATCCGCTCGATATAGGAGTCGCTGTTGGTGACGATCTGGTCGGCGGTCAATTGCGGCGCGCCGGTCTGGGTCAGGACCGTGACATCCTTGTCCTGCGGCGCGTTCTTCGCCTCCTTGCTCGCCTTGGCGCCCTTGCCCGCCTTGGCGCTCTTGGCGTCCTTGTCCTTGCCGGCGCCCTGCTTGGCGTCCTTGGCCGCATCCTTGCTTGCGTCTTTGCTCGCATCTTTGGCTGCAGTCGCCTGATTGCCATTATTGCCAACGCCGAGCACGCCGGTGAAGACACCGACCACGCCGCCGATCGCGCCGCCAAGCACGCCGCCGACCGGACCTGCCGCCTTGTTCCCGGCCGCCGCTCCTTCCTGAACCCCTTTGACCAGGCCTTGAGCGTTCGCCGCGGCTGCGCCGAGCAGCAACACGAAAACGGATCCCAGCGCGAACCATCGTCGCAGGTTAGGCCGCGCGGGCGGCGCCGGGTTGATCATTCTGGTCTCCATCTCGATCTGATTGGCCTTATGGGGTGAGAGCCACCCGCCAGCTGCAACTCTATCGTTTTCACCGCTTCGAGGTCTAGGCGCCGACAAATGCTATCCACGCTCGAAAAGTGTTTGCCGCGAGGTGCTTATGCAGACTCCTTGGAAACTGCGGCGTAATTGCGCACATGTCGGTCCGGCGCGCCAGCGCCGAGTGTGCGTCGCAAAACAACCGGCCGTAGTTCATGGCCAGCGCATGATGTCGAGGGCGCTGCCGCGTTCCCGGACACAACGTTAGTTCTAGGCGCAAGCCGTTCGGTTTTCTCGACAGACGCAATCAATCATGATCTGATCGCGCTACCAATTTGCCGTCGAAGCCGACGGCATCAACAAGAAACGTCGAACAAGAAACTTTCAAAAAGAAAATCAAAAGTAGAACTCGGAAGAGTTCAGAGGAAACGCCAGAACAATAAAACACCCAAGCGAGGAAACGAGATGTCACGCAAGACACTGACGCGACGTCAATTTGTGGCTGCCACTGCAATGTCCTCCACGGCGCTGATCGCGGCGCCCTATGTCCGAGGCGCTTACGCCGCCGGCAAGCTCTCGATCGGCTTCTGGGACCACTGGGTGCCCGGCGCCAACGATGCCTCCACCGCGCTCGTCAAGGAATGGGGCGAGAAGGAGAAGGTCGAGGTCTCGATCGACTACATCACCAGCAACAACAAGAAGATCGAGCTGACGGCAGCGGCCGAGGCCCAGGCCAAGTCCGGTCACGACATTCTCCAGATGCCGAGCTGGTGGCCGCACGCCTATTCCGAGAATCTCGAACCGCTCAACGACGTCATGGAGCCGCTCATCAAGCAGAACGGCGAGGTGAACGACACCGTCAAATATCTCGGGCGGTCGGGCGGCAAATGGCTCGCAGTGCCCGCGACGCCGGGAAGCCAGATCAAGGGCCCCTGCTCCCGCATAGATCTGATGAAGAAGCACGCCGGCATCGACGTGCAGGAGATGTATCCAATCGGCGCTCCGCCGAAGGCGGACAACTGGACCATGGAGACGTTCCTGAAGGCGGCCGAGGCCTGCCACAAGGCCGGCTTCCCCTTCGGCATCGGTCTCGGCGAGACCACCGACAGCGTCGACACCGCCGGCGCGATCTTCCAGTCGTTCGGCGCCGAGCTCGTCAACGCCAAGGGCGATATCACCGTCAAGACCGACGCAGTGCGGCAGGCACTCGAATTCTACAAGAAGCTGATCGCCGTCCTGCCCACGGATGCACCGTCCTGGGACGATGCCTCCAACAACAAATGGCTGATCTCGGGCCGCGGGGCGATGATCCTGAATCCGCCGAGTGCCTGGGCGGTCGCCAAGCGCGACGCACCGCAAGTCGCCGAACAGTGCTGGACGCACGGCTTCCCGTCCGGTCCGAAGGGACGTTTTGCGCCCTTCCTGCCGTACTTCTGGGGCGTCTGGGCCTTTGGCAAGAACAAGGAAGCGGCCAAGAGCTTGCTCGTTCACCTGTCCTCGCCAGCGGCGATCGAGAAGTTCGTCGCGGCGAGCGGCGGGTACGATCTGCCGGCCTACGCGAACATGACAAAGTTCAAGACCTGGGCCGAGGAAGGGCCGCCGAAGGGCACGCTCTTCCACTATCCGGATCCCTACAAGCAGCAGACGATGTCGATCGCCGCGTCTCCGGCGCCGCCGAAGATCGCCCAGCAGATCTACTTCCAGGCGACGCTGACCAAGATGGCGCTGCGCTTTGCGCAAGGAGAGAAGTTGGAAACCGCGCTCGCCTGGGCCGAAGGCGAGTGCGAAGGCTTCATGCGGACCTGAGCCGGGTATGCGCCATGGCGGTTCACGCTTCGCGCGTGAGCCGCCGAGGCACTCCTCGCTCGATCCGCTTGCCGAATGAAGCCGACGGCTGCGCCGGCTTCGCCGTTCTAGATATCCCGCTACGTGTCCTGCAAAAGAGGCTATCGTCATGGCCGATGTCGTCGTTGAGCAAGGCCGTCTCGCTCGAGCTGCAAGCCCGCGCAAACGGGCGAGTCTGCGCAATGCAATGGGACGGAAATCGACCGTCGCGTTCTTTCTGACGCTGCCGCTGATCCTCCTGATCGCCCTGCTCGTGCTTTATCCCGCCTTCTATTCGGTCTACCTGGCGACGCTCAACAAGGCGATGACCAAGTTCGTCGGCCTCAGCAACTTCACCTTCCTGTTCAAGCGCGAAACGTTCTGGATGGTGGTGAGGCAGTCCTGCATTTTTGCGATTACCGCCGTGGTCTTCAAGGCGCTGATCGGCTTCATCGTCGCGCATTTCGTCCACAACATTCCCGGCAAGAAGCAACGTAAATGGCGCGGCATGCTGCTGGTGCCCTGGGTGATCCCACCGGCGATGAGCACGCTGGCATGGCTGTGGCTGTTCGACCCTTCCTACAGCGCCTTCAACTATACGCTATCGTTCTTCGGCATCGGTCCGATCCCGTGGCTCGGTGACACCTTCTGGGCGCGCTTCTCCGTCATTCTCGTCAACGTCTGGTACGGCGCGCCGTTCTTCCTGATCATGTACCTGGCCGCGCTGAAATCCGTACCCGACCAGCTCTACGAAGCCGCAGCGATCGACGGCGCCAATTGGTGGCAGAAGATCTGGCACATCACCTTGCCGATGATGCGCAACATCATCGCCATCACCACGTTGTTCTCGCTGATCGTCACTTTCGCCAATTTCGACATCGTGCGCATCCTCACCTCCGGCGGTCCGCTCGACCGGACGCATCTGTTCGCCACATGGGCGTTCCAGGTCGGCATCCAGAGCAGCGACATTCCGCTCGGCGCCTGCGTCTCGCTGTTCATGGTGCCGATCCTCGCCGTCGCAGCGGTCTTCATCCTGCGCGATGTCAACAAACGTGGGAACGAAGCCTGATGAGCACCCTCGCAATCGACAAGGCCGGACCGACACGCAAGGTCAAGCTTCGGAGTATGAGCCGCGACCGCACCTGGGCGCTGCGCTGGTCGTACTTTTTCCTGGTGCTGTTTGCGATCTTCTTCCTGATCCCGCCGATCTACATGCTGATCACCTCGCTCAAGAGCAGCGCGGAGATCTCGGCCGCCACCAATCCGTGGTGGGTCTTTCATCCGACCCTGTCGAACTATGTCGAGCTATTGACCTCGAACCAGTTCCTGCGATTCTTCTGGAATTCGTCGATGATCTCGATCGTGGTCGTGATCGTGACGATGCTGATCAGCATTCCGGCGGCGTTTGCACTGGCGCGGATGAAGTTCTGGGGCTCGGCGACGCTCGCGACCGGCGTCTTTCTCACCTATCTGATCCCGGACAGCCTCCTGTTCATTCCCTTGTTCAAGATGCTCGCGGTGGTCCAGGACGTCACCGGCATCACTCTTCTCAACCGCTGGTACGTGCTGGTGTTCATCTATCCGACGCTGACCGTGCCGTTCTGCACCTGGATCATGATCGGGTATTTCGCCTCGATCCCGAAGGAGCTGGACGAGGCGGCGCTCATCGACGGCGCCTCATGGCTCCAGACCCTGACGCGGATTTTCATCCCCGTCGCGCTGCCCGGCCTGATCGCAGCGACCATCTTCGCCTTCACCGTGTCCTGGGCGCAGTTCCTCTATCCCCTGGTGTTCACGACATCCATCGACCAGCTGGTGCTGCCGGTCGGTATCACCACCACGCTGATCAAGGGGGACGTCTTCAACTGGGGTCAGATCATGACGGGCGCGCTGCTTGGCGCTGCCCCGCCGCTGGTCATCTATGCCTTCTTGATGGACTATTACATTGCCGGCCTGACCGCCGGCGCGACAAAGGGTTGATGTCTTATGGCTGAGGTTGCGTTGCGGAAGGTGGTCAAGCGTTACGACGACGTCGAGGCGGTGCGCGGCATCGATCTCGACATCTCCGACCATGAGTTCATCGTGCTCGTCGGCCCCTCCGGCTGCGGCAAGTCGACGACGTTGCGGATGATCGCGGGACTCGAGGATATCACCGACGGCGACATCATGATCGGCGGGGACGTCGTCAACGACGTGCCGCCAAAGGACCGCGACATCGCGATGGTGTTTCAGAACTACGCGCTCTACCCGCACATGACGGTCGCGGAGAACATGTCGTTCGGGTTGCGCCTCAAGCACTATCCCAAGGCCGAGATCAAGGCGCGGGTGACCGAGGCCGCCCGCCTCCTGGACATCACCGACCTGATCGACCGCAAGCCGAAGCAGCTCTCCGGCGGCCAGCGCCAGCGCGTTGCCATGGGGCGGGCCATCGTGCGCAATCCGAAAGTCTTCCTGTTCGACGAGCCGCTGTCCAATCTCGACGCCAAGCTGCGCGTGCAGATGCGGATCGAGATCAAGAAGGTGCACCAGAAGGTGCGCACCACGACGGTCTACGTCACCCATGACCAGGTCGAGGCGATGACGCTGGCCGATCGCGTCGTGGTGATGAACAAGGGGCGGATCGAGCAGATCGGCACTCCGAACGAGCTCTACCACAAGCCGGCGACGCGCTTCGTCGCGGGCTTCATCGGCTCGCCGGCGATGAACTTCATTCCGTGCCGGCTCGAGGACGTCGGCGGCAAGCTCAACGTCCGCCTGACGGACCGCATCTCGTTCCCGTTGCCGCCGGCCCGAGCCGCCCATTACAGCGCGCTGCCCCGAGCTGAAAACCTGTTGCTCGGCATCCGTCCCGAGCATCTCACGGAATCGCACGCGCATCTCGAGCCGGGGGTCGAGACCTTCGACACCGTGCTTGACGTCACCGAGCCGATGGGAATGGAGACGCTGGTCTATTTCGGACTGGAAGGCACGCCCGTCTGCGGCCGTGTCGATCCCAATGCGGGCGCCAAGGACGGAGCACCCATGCGTTTGGCGATGGACCTCAACAATATGCACCTGCTAAACGAGGCGACCGGCGCCGTCTTGTGACGGCCGGCCAAGAAACTCGCGCAGGTAGGGACGATGTCGACCAATAAGAAGAAAATCTTTGTCACGCAAACTTTGTCGCAAGGGGCGCGCGCCCTCCTCACCCAGCGAGATGACATCGAGCTCATCGAGTTTCCGAACCTGATCTCCGCCAGGGATTTCGAGGCTTTGCTGAAGAGCCACGCGCCGGTCCATGGCGTGGCGCTCGGCGCCACCGCTTTCGGCGAGACCGAGCTCGAAGCCTCGAAGGACATGAAGGTGGTGACCCGGATCGGGGTCGGCTACGACGCCGTCGACATCCCGGCCCTCTCCCGCCGCAAGGTGCCGCTGATGGTCGCGGGCAGCGCGAACTCGCCCTCGGTCGCCGAGCAGGCGCTGTTCATGATGCTGACACTGGCAAAACGTGCGCAGGAGATGCATTCCTGCGTCAAGGACGGCAAATGGGCCGACCGCCTCGGCATGCTGCCGTTCGATCTCTACGGCAAGACCGTCCTCATCATCGGCTTCGGCCGCATCGGCACCCGCACCGCCAAGCGCTGCCTGGCGATGGACATGAATGTGCAGGTCTATGATCCCTACAAGGCAGCCGCAGAGATCAAGGCAGCAGGCTGCGAGCCGGTCGCCGATCTCGATGCCGCGCTGCCTCACGCCGATTTCGTCACCATCCACTGCCCGAAGACGCCGGAGACCGTCGGCCTGTTCGATGCTGACAGGATCGGCCGGATGAAGCCGAAATCCTATCTCATCAACACCGCGCGCGGCGGCATCGTGAAGGAAGCGGCGCTGTACGACGCACTGGTCTCGGGCAAGCTCGCCGGTGCCGGCATCGATGTGTTCGAGGTCGAGCCGCCGCCGGTCAGCAACGCGCTGTTCGCGCTGCCCAACGTCATCATGGCCCCGCATGTCGCAGGCGTCACGGTCGAGGCGGTGAGCCGGATGAGCGAGCAGACCGCGCGCAACATCCTGAGTGTGCTGGACGGCGATCCCATCCGGCAGAACATCATCAATCAGGATGTCCTGGGCTGAGCTGCTCTCCCAGGCGAGCGGTGCGCATTGGCGGGCGATCAACCCCCCGCCTTCGGAACGCCAGAATGAGTCCCATTTTGGTGCAGATCGAGCCCTCACTCAGCCTTAATCAAACCCGCGTAATAGGTCCGGCCGCGGCGGCAGTGGGACAGACTTGCCGGCCGCGTCGAGCTGGAGGATGGACCCTTGTCAGAGATCGACCCGACCGACCATGCGTTGGCGACCATCGCCAGCATCCTGGAGCACCCTGAACCCGTCCTCGTCGTGCGCGAGACCGAGACCGTGCGCGAGACCGAGACGGTCACCGTGACCGAAATGGTGGTTGCCGGTGAGCATGGGGTCGCGGACGAGCACGCGTTCGTCGACGAGCACCAGACGGTCGATGAGCATCCGGTGGTCGAGGAGCAGCCGCTGGTGCCGGAGCACACCGATGCCGAGGGCTACAGCAAGGTCGGCCCCGGGCCGATGGTAGCGATCCGCCTGAAATGGACGGTCCATCGCGGCGACGACGGCCAGTTCTACGTCCACGAGACGATCGGCGAGCAGTCGGTACCCGTGGTCAGCGGCCCGATGACCGGCGAAGCCGCGGTGCATTTCGTCGACGCGCATGAGGACGAGGCCCATCGTCGCTTCGAAGAGCTGCGCAGCGAAATCGCCGGCCGCAGCTCGCTCGCCGATTACGAGCGCAAGGGCGAAGCCTAGCGCTTTTTCACGCGAAGTGGATGCCGGTTCGGCTTATCGTCGTCCGAGATAATCCTTCTTCACGAGCTCGACGCCTGCGTGCCGCAACAGGTCGTAGGCCGTCGTGACGTGAAAGAAGAATTGCGGGACGCTGAAGGTCAGCAGCAGCGTCCGCCCGGTGAAGGGCAACTCGGTCCCGTTCTTCAGCTTGAAGAAGACATTCCGGTCCGCCGCGGCATTTATCTCCGCGCGCGGCAGGCTTTCGATGAACTCGATCGACGTCGCGATGCGGGCCTGAAGCCCGGCCATGTCGTGCTCCAGCACCGGCAGCGTCACCGGCTCGCGGTCGGCCAACAAGGCCGCGGCGACGGTGGCATGGCGGCAGGCTTCGCCGATCTGTTGCGCCAGATCGTACATGTCGGGCGCCATGCGCATGCCGAGCAGGACGGCCGGGTTGAACTTCCGGGCTTCGGCATAGGAAACGCCCTTGTCGAGCAGTGCGGACAGATTGCGCAGATACGGCACGAAGAGTCCGACCGAGGCGTCATACATCGAGATCGTCACTTCAAAATTCCCTTCACTTCCGCCTCGCCAGCGACGGGCATCTGGTTTAAATCCAAGCCTCAAGACAAGCATCGAGAGCTGCACAATGACAGCTTGGGCATGGGTGGAAAAGAGATGATCGTTCGAATGACCATTCGAATTTTGGCGACTTTGTCCGTGGTCCTGCTGGCAAACGTTTCGGCCCACGCACAGCAGGCGGCGCCGTCCCGCCTCGACGAGATCGTCAAGCGCGGCACATTGCGCGTCGGAATGACCGGCGACTACAAGCCCTTCACCTATCTCGACAAGACGACGCAGCAGTTCAACGGCTTCGATGTCGACATGGCGGAGGCACTCGGGAAGGCGCTCGGCGTCAAGGTCGAATTCGTGCCGACGGCCTGGCCGAAGCTGATGAAGGATTTCGAGGCCGATCAGTTCGACATCGCGATGGGCGGCGTCTCGGTCACGCTCGACCGGCAGAAGAAGGGCTTCTTCTCCACGCCGATCATGCGCGAGGGCAAGACGCCGATCGCGCGCTGTGCCGATGTCGGCAAATACCAGAGCATCACCGACATCGACAAGAAGGGCACCCGCGTGATCGTCAATCCCGGCGGCACGAACGAGCGCTTCGCGCGTGCCAACATCAAGGATGCCGACATCACCGTCTTCCCGGACAATACCGTGATCTTCGACGAGATCGCCAAGGGCAATGCCGATTTGATGATGACCGACGCCTCCGAGACGCGCTACCAGCAGAAGCAGCATCAAGGCGTGCTCTGCGCGGTGCATCCCGACAAGCCGTTCGATTTCTCCGAGAAGGCCTATTGGCTCCAGCGCGACATGGCGCTGAAGGCGTTCGTCGACCAATGGCTGCACATTTCCATGCAGGACGGCAGCTACAAGAAGATCTACGCCGCCTGGTTCGACTAGGACCGCGTCCTCCTGTCGCTTGCCCCGGTCAAACTTTGGACCCGCTCCGGTGTTATTGAACCCGCAACAGCCGGAGCACGACTCATACGGTGACAGTGATCTAGATCACTTTTTGCGATCGAACCGGGGCGTAAGCGTCGGTGCGGGGACCACCTGTTTCAGGAGATGCGAAATGAGGAAGCTGTTGGCCACGGCCGCATTCCTTTTGGCGAGCACCGCTGCGCAGGCGCAGTACACTTTCGACTATGGCGGGCGGACCATCCGCATCGATCCCGACCGCGGCACGGTGCAAATCCCCGGCGTGTACGACAACACCGGCCAGGGCAAGGCGAAGAAAACCAAGAACGATGCCAAGGGGGCTCCAAAATCGGACCCGCAGGCACCGCAACAAGCCAAGGCTGACCCGCAGGCGCCCGCCAATCCAGCGCCGGCCCCGGCACCAGTCACGGCGCCCCCGGCGGCCGAGCAGACCCCTGTCCAAGCCCCCGTCCAAGCTCCCGTAGCCGCAGCGCCTCCTGCCCCGCCGACGCCTCCGGCCACCACGGCCAACAATGCTCCGGCCGAAGAGGCGCTTGTGCCGCCGCCTCAGCCGGCCCCGAGTGCTGCCCCGACGGTGGCCGCCGTACCGCCCGCACCGCCGCCGCCGCCGCCCGCCCCGACCGTCGCAGCCGCGCCTCCGGCGCCATCTCCGCCTCCCGTCCCGGCGCCTGCGCCCGCCCCCGTTCAATCGGCTGCCGTCGCGCCGCCGGCTCCCGCAGCCGCGGCCACGCGCGACCTCAATTCACCGCTCGGCGTCTGGCTCACCGAGGAGAAGGAGGGCAAGGTCCGGATCGAGCAATGCGGCAGCAATCTCTGCGGCTACTCGGTCGATTCGAAATCGAACCAGAATGGCGAGCAGGTCCTGATCAACATGAAGCCCGGCAAGGACCAGAACAAGGACCAGAAATGGTCCGGCCGCATCCTCGATCCGAACTCCGGCTCGACCTATGATTCAACCATCGCGCTGAAGGGCACCGATCGCCTGCGCGTGCAGGGCTGCGCCTTTGGCGGCATGTTCTGCGGCGGCCAGACCTGGACGCGGGTGAACTGACTTCGGGGCGACACTCCGACCGAGACAAAGGGCCCGCAATGCGGGCCCTTTTGCTTTCGCCCGCCAAATCGATTGCGACGTGCGCGACATCACAGAGCCCGTCGCGCGCGTGACAGCCCTCACATCGCCAGTTCCGAGGCCGTGACACGATGCCCGCATGATCAACCCCAGGGGCGTGTCATGAACGGATTTCGCAAGGCTCTCTTCGCCACCATCATTGTCATCGCGTTGCCGGCCGCGCAGGCCAGAGCCAGCACTTTTGACGGCGCATGGAATGTCCGCATCTCGTCGTCCAGCGAGACCTGCGGTAACGGCTCGACCGTCGCGATCGGCATCAACAACGGTCAGATCGCCTCGAGCAGCGCCATGGTGACGGCGTCAGGCCGCGTCGCGGACGCCGGCAGCATCAACGTCACCTTGAGCACCGGCATCAAGCGCGCCGTCGGCTTCGGCCGGCTCAGCGGCACTTCGGGCTCCGGCACGTGGCGCGGCAGCATGTGCACGGGCACGTGGACGGCGGAGCGGATGTAGGGTGCTGTGTCCCGGACGAACAGCGACGCAAAGCGTCGCTGCGCAAAGCCGGGTCACGCAAACTAGCCGACCGCTGCGCCATATTCCGCGTCGGTCACGGGCTCCAGCCAGGTCGAGAACACGCCGTCGAGCGCTTCCTGCATGGCGATATGGGTCATGCCGTTGGTCGGCGACCCGCCGTGCCAGTGCAGCTCGCCCGGTGGAATCCAGACGGTGTCGCCGGGACGGATCTCCCTGATCGGCCCGCCCTTGGACTGCACCCGGCCAACCCCCGAAATCACATAGAGCGTCTGCCCGAGCGGATGGTGATGCCAGTTGGTACGCGCGCCCGGCTCGAACGAGACGCGTGAGCAGTTCAGCCGCGCTGGGGCGGGCGCCATGATCACGGGGTCCTGCCACACCGTGCCGGTGAAGTGTTCCCCGGGCGCACGGCGTGTCGGCCGCGTGCCTGCAACAGTGATCTCCATTGGATTTACCTCGCTTCTTTCCCGATTACTTCTTGCTTGCGGCGTAGCGCGCCTTGGTCTCGGCGTTCATGGGATAGAGGCCCGGGAGCACCGCGCCATTGTTCACCTCGTTGACGATCCAGGCTTCCATCCGCTCCTGCTCGACACCTTCGTTGAGCACGTGCTCGAGCATCGCTTGCGGGATCAGCACACAGCCGTCCTGGTCGGCGACCACGATGTCGTTCGGGAACACGGCAACGCCGCCGCAACCGATCGGCTCGCCCCAGCCGACGAAGGTCAGGCCGGCGACTGACGGCGGCGCGGCATAGCCGTCGCACCAGACCGGCAGGTTGGTGCCGAGCACGCCCTCGACGTCACGCACGACGCCGTCGGTAACGAGTGCGGTGACGCCGCGCTTCATCATGCGCGCGCACAGGATGTCACCGAAGATGCCGGCGTCGGTGATGCCCATGGCGTCAACCACGGCGATGCAGCCCTCCGGCATCGCCTCGATCGCGGTGCGGGTCGAGATCGGCGACGACCATGATTCCGGCGTCGCCAGATCCTCCCGCGCCGGCACGAAACGCAGCGTAAAGGCCGGTCCCACCAGGCGCGGAAGACCCGGGCGCAGCGGACGCGCGCCGCGCATCCAGATGTTGCGCAGGCCCTTCTTCAGCAGGACCGTGGTGATGGTGGCAGTGGTGATGCCGGCGAGGGTCTTGCGGGCTTCGGGGGACAGCGACATGGAAACAGACGAGCTCCGGATGGGCGGGAAAGAACGCGCGCATCTTGCGGGGTGCGGGCCTTGCGTCAAGGCCCAAGAGGATACCAATCATGCAGGGCCGCAGCGCAGTTATGCGTCGCGATAACAAGGCTTTATCGCCTCCCCCTGCATTAATTTATTGGACTTGCGGGCGCATTTACGCGAAGCAGGAACAAGCGACGCTCAAGGCCGAGCCCGCGTATCTCCAGAAGCCCGATTTCGACAGCCCATGTCCGCGACGCTTCCCCCGCCCCGCCTGCTGCCCAGTGGCGACAGCGCCGTCACGGTCGAGTTCAGCCGTACCATCGACGACGACGCCAACCAGCGCGTGCTGGCGCTCGACAAGGCGCTCGCAGCAAGCCCAATCGATGGCATCACGGAGTCCGTGCCCACCTATCGCTCGCTGCTGGTGCATTACGATCCCGGCAAGATCGGCTTCGATGCTCTTGGCCAAAAGCTGCTCGCGCTCGCCAGCCAGCCGCTGCCACCGGCCATTAAGGCGCGCCGCTGGCGCATTCCCGTTGCCTATGGCGGCGAGCACGGCATCGACCTCGAGGACGTCGCGAAGGCGCTGAACACCACACCCGACGACATCGTCGCGCGCCACGTCGCCGGCGACTACAAGGTGGCCATGATCGGCTTCACGCCGGGCTGGTCCTATCTCAGCGGCCTCGACAAATCCCTGCAGATGTCGCGGCGGCAGAATCCGCGGCTGCTGACGCCTGCCGGCACGATCTCGATCGGCGGCATCCAGGCCGGAATCCAGTGCCTGGCAGCGCCGAGCGGCTGGCACCTGCTCGGCCGCACGCCGGTGCGGACTTATCAGCTTCACCGCAATCCGACCTTCCTCACCGAACCCGGCGATCGCGTGACGTTTTTCGCCATCGACCACAAGACGTTCGAGGAGCAGGACCGCGCCGCCGAGGCCGGCGAGATCATTGCCGAGCAGGTGGTCGCATGAGCCGGCTCGTGATCGCCAGCATCGGGCCCGCAAGCTCGGTCCAGGACGGCGGACGCCATGGCGCCCAACGCTATGGCCTGACGGTCAGCGGAGCGATGGACCGCCTGTCGCTCGCGGCAGCGAACACGCTTGTCGGCAACGAACCGTTCGCAGCCGTTGTCGAGGTCGGCCCGTTCGGCGCCTCGTTCACCGCGCGCGACGGTGCCGTGCGCGTCGCGATTTCAGGCGCGCCGCGCAATGCGGACGTCGCCGGCAGTCCAGTCGCCATGGACACATCGGTGACGCTGAAAGACGGTGAGACGCTGGCGCTGGGCTTTGCCCGCGGCGGTGCGTTCACTTATCTGGCGATCGAAGGCGGGATCAAGGGCGAGCCGGTGTTCGGCAGTCTCGCGGTCAATGCCCGTGCCGGTCTCGGCAGCCCCTACCCGCGCCCGCTGCAGGCCGGCGACGAATTCACCGTCGATGCCGCAAGCGGTGCACCGGAACTGCGCATCGAATTGCCGAAGCCATCGAGCGGCCCGATCCGCGTCCTGCTGGGACCGCAGGACGACGAGTTCGACGACGCCAACAAGTCGCTATTCCTCGACAGCGAGTGGAAGATCTCGGCGACGTCAGATCGCATGGGCTACCGGCTGGAAGGTCCCGCGATCAAGCATCTGCACGGCCACAACATCGTCTCCGACGGCACGGTCAACGGCAGCATCCAGGTGCCCGGCAACGGGGCGCCGATCGCGCTGATGATGGATCGCGGCACCTCCGGCGGCTACCCGAAGATCGCGACCGTGATCACGGCCGATGTCGGCCGTCTCGCGCAGACCTCGGCGGGAACGGCGTTCCGTTTCAAGGCGGTCAGCATGGCCGAGGCGCAGGACGAGGCGAGGAAATTTGCGCAACTGATCCGCAACCTGCCCGATCGCCTGCGCTCCGCCGACACCGTCGCGCTCAACATCGAAGCGCTCAGCGATGCCAACGTCGCGGGCTATGCTGTCAGTGCCGTCGACGCCGGGACCTGGCAGGTTGCGGCCGAGCCGTAAACGACAAGACGACCAGAGATGGAGAGCAGCCCATGAAGACGATCGATCTCAATTGCGATCTCGGCGAAGGTTTTGGCGCGTGGGAGATGGGCAACGATGCCGCCATGATCGAACTGGCGAGTTCGGTCAACGTCGCCTGCGGCTTCCATGCCGGCGACCCCGATATCATGCGCCGGACGGTCGAGCTGGCGAAAGCGCGCGGCGTCTCGGTCGGCGCGCATCCTGGCTATCGCGACCTGCACGGCTTCGGCCGCCACCCGATTGCGGGCCTGAAACCCTCCGAGATCGAGAACCTCGTCGCCTACCAGATCGGCGCGCTGCAGGCGATCGCGACCGCAGCGGGCCACAAGGTGACGCATGTGAAGGCGCATGGCGCGCTCTCCAACGTCGCCTGCGAGGACGACATGACGGCGAAGGCGATCGCCGCCGGCATCAAGGCGGTCGACCCGAGCCTGATTTTCGTCGTGCTCGCCAATTCGAAACTGGTGAAAGCCGGCGAAGCCGCCAATCTGCCCATGGTGCACGAGGTGTTCGCCGACCGTGCCTACGAGGACGACGGTAATCTCGTCTCGCGCAAGAACCCCGGTGCGGTGCTGCATGACGCCAAGGCCATCGCCGACCGCGTGGTGCGCATGGTGCAGGACGGCGCGGTGGTCTCGGTCACGGGCAAGGTCATCAAGATGCGAACCGACACGGTCTGCATCCATGGCGATACGCCGGGCGCCGTCGACATCGCGCGCGGCCTGCGGCAGGCGTTAAAGGATGCAGGGATCGAGGTCGCGCCGTTCAAGCGCGGGGCGTGATCAGAACGGGTGCACCGACAGCGTGCCGAACACGATGGCGGCGATGACGGCGAAGGCGCTGTACATCGCGGCATGATGCACGCTCGCCCCGGTCCGCCGCGAGAGCGAACGCGCGTAGAAGTGCAGCCTGGCTTCCGCCGATAGTTCGCGCATGGTCGATCTCCAACGCCCCATCCGCGGGATTATGAGGGATCAACCGGGGTGGCGGGCAAGAGACCCGCGGAAATAGCGATGCCGGTTCTCTGAAGACCCCGCATTGAAGGAGCAAATTCTCTTCGCTCACCAGTTCCGAGAATCTTATTCGTTCAAATCCGAGCCAGTTGGAACCGGCTCGGATGACGATAGGATGACAGCTAGTAGACGTCAGCCTGGAACCGGCCCGTCTTCTTGAGCTCGGCGACAAAGCTAACGGCTTCGTCGGTCGAGCGCGCCCCGAACTGGGCGACGATATCGACCAGTGCGCGCTCGACGTCCTTGGCCATGCGCTTGGCGTCGCCGCAGATGTAGAGATGCGCCCCTTCGGCGAGCCACGTCCACAGCTCGCGGCCGACCTCGCGCATGCGGTCCTGCACGTAGAACTTCTTCTCGCCGTCGCGCGACCAGGCCAGCGACATGCGCGTGAGCAGGCCCGAGGTCTTCATCGCGTTGAGCTCCTCCTGGTAGAAGAAGTCGCAGTCGCTGCGCTGGTGGCCGAAGAACAGCCAGTTCTTGCCGGGCGCGCCGGTCGCCTTGCGGTCGAACAGGAAGGCGCGGAATGGCGCAATGCCGGTGCCGGGGCCGACCATGATGATCGGCGTCTTCGGATCCTGCGGCAGGCCGAAATTATGCGCCTTCTGCACATAGACCTTGAGCTTCTCGCCTTCGGCGATGCGCTCACCGAGGAAGGTCGAGGCGACGCCGATGCGCTTGCGCTTGCCGATCACGTAGCGCACGGAATCGACCGTCAGCGACAGCCTTCCAGGCGTCGCATTATGCGAGGACGAGATCGAATAGAGCCGCGGCTGCAGCGGCTCCAGCGCCTCCACGAACGCTTCGGGATGCGGCCGCGTGCCTGAAAACTTCTGCAGCGCCGCCATGACGTCGAGCGTGGCGGCGTCGCCATCGGGATCCTCCCCCTGCGCCAGTGCCCGCGCCCTCTCGCGCTGCGCGCCGCCGGTGATGAAGGAGAGCAGCTCGAACAGCGTGTCGGGTGCCGGCGACAGCGAGACGTCGTCGATCAGAACCTCGCGCAGCGTTTTGCCGTTGACCTTGGTGGTGTGGGAGGCACCGAGCAACGCGATGACCTGATCGACGAGGCCGAGCTCGTTGCGGGCGAACACGCCAAAACTGTCACCGACGACATAGTCGAGCTTGCTCTCGGAAAGGTCGAACTCGACGTGATAGGTTTCCTTCTCGGATTTTCCCTTGTTGAGAAGACGGCGCGACAGGAAGGTCGCCGCAACAGGGTTGTCGCGCGAGCGGCCGGGCTCGGCGATCGTCACGGTCACGGCGGGGGCCGCGACTGCGTCGACCTTGTCGGACGCCTTGTCGCCAGCCTTGGCCGCCGGCGCCTTGTCCAGCTCTTCGTGCAGCGACTTCAGCATCCGCGCGGTTTCCTTGCCGCCGGGGACACAAAGATTGAGCCGCGCTTCACTGCGGCTCGCGATCGCCTCCGAATAGTCGTGGCAATTGTAGCCGCACTGCCCGCAATCCTGCTGCGCCATCGCCGCCATCATCTTGCGCCGCACGGGGCGCCCTTCGGCGAGCTTCATCCGATCGGCGATCGGCATGGTCTGGTCGTGCCATGGCGCTTCACCGTCGTCGCCGTCACCGGCTTGCATAACAGCGGCGCCCTGCTCGGCCGACAGCGGCGCGGCTGCCTCAGGCGACAGCAGCCCGGCAAAAAAGCCGTTCAGCCAGGAGCGCTGCGCGTCGGAGAACGGAGCGCTCGTGGGAATGATGTCGAGTTTCGGGGGAGGGCTGATCTGGTTCATGCGGACACCTGTGCATCGGCAAGCTTGCGCAGCGTTTCGCCGTCATGGCGGCGCGCAAAGGACAGGAAGGTTTCGTCGGGAGACGAGCGATGCGCGATATAGGCCTTGAGCAGCCCTTCGACCGTCTTCGGTGCGTCTTCGGCCTTGAGGTCGTGGTAGACCTCCTGCCCGACGTCGGCGTCAGGACCGAAGCCGCCGCCGGTGAAGAGATGATAGCCCTCCACCGTGTCCTCCTCGTTGACAGGCACGCGCGCCCCGATCAGGCCGATGTCGCTGATGTAATGCTGGGCACAGGAATGGTGGCAGCCGGTGACATGGATGTTGACCGGCTTGTCCATGTTGACGCGCGCCTCGCACCAGTCGCCGATCTCCGCGGCGTGACGCTTGGTGTTGGAGGCGGCAAAGCGGCAGCCGGCATTGCCGGTGCAGGCGATCAGGCCGGCGCGGATGTGCGAGGCCTCGACCGCAAGCCCGATCTGCTTGATCGCCGCGACGGCAAGCTCGACATTCTCGTCGCGCACCCCTGATATCAGCAGGTTCTGCCAGACGGTCAGACGGACATCGCCGTCGCCGAGGTCCCGCGCCACTTTGGCGAGGCCCCGCATCTGATCGCAGCTGATCTTGCCGAGCGTCAGCGACACGCCGATCCAGTTCAAGCCGTCCTGCTTCTGCCTGTGCACGCCGATATGCGCCATGCGGTCGGCGGCCGGCCGCGGCGCAAACGCCTCTTCCGGCACACGCGTGAATGGTGTCTTCAGCCGTTCCTCGACCAGCTTGAGAAAGCCGTCATGGCCCATGGCGTCGAGCACGTATTTCAGCCGCGCCTTGTTGCGGTTGGTGCGGTCGCCGTGCTCGATGAAGACGCGCACGATGGCGTCCGCAACAGCGGTCGCCTGCTCCGGCTTGACGATAATGCCGGAGTACTTTGCGAAATCCTTGTGACCGGTGATGCCGCCGAGGCCGAGGCGGAACCAGACCCCGGGCTCGACGCCGAAACCGTCCTTCACCTCATACGCCGTGAAAGCGATGTCGTTGGTCTCCTCGAGCACGGCGATCCTGCCGGCACCGTCGAAGGCGACGTTGAACTTGCGCGGCAAGCCATACAGCGAGCGATCGTTCAGGATGTGGTAGTGCCACTCGCGCGCATAAGGCCGCGTGTCGATCAGCTCCTGCGGATCGATGCCCGCCGTCGGCGTTCCCGTCACGTTGCGGATGTTGTCGGCGCCGGAGCCGCGCGAGCAAAGGCCGAGATCCTGAATGCCCTCGATCAGCTTCACGGCGTTCTTCGGCGGGATCTCGCGAAGCTGAAGATTGGCGCGCGTCGTGACGTGGCTGTAGGGCCCGCACGTTTCATCGGCGAGATCGGCAAGGCCGGCCAGCTGCCAGTGCTTCATGATGCCGTTCGGAATGCGCAGACGGCACATGTAGGAGTCCTGCGTCGGCGCGACGTAGAAGATGCCGTAATAGCGCCAGCGAAAATTATCCGCCGGGCTTGGCGGCGTATTGTCGAGTGCCTGCTGGCGGAGACGCGGATAGGCATCGAAGGGATGCTCGTCTCGCTTGACCTTCTCCTGGTCGGCGAGCTTCTTGCCCGCGGCGATGGCCTTGTCCTGCGCCTTGATGTGCACGGCATCGGGACCGGTCGGCTCGGCGTTCGCCTTGCCGGCGCCGCCGCCGAGACCGCGACCGACGCGACTGATCTGCAGACCGGTCGTGAAGCCTTCGAGATAGCGTTTCTGGTCGTCGGTAAAGTCGACTGAGACGGTGTCGAGTTTCATGGTCAGTAACGAAGCTCCTGCGGCCACCTGGGTGGTATCGAGGGAAAGTGCACGACCCGCGAGGAGCTCGGCTGGCTCGAGAGCCGGCTGTGCACCCAACGGTCCGATCAGCTTCGTTGCTGGGGACTGGCGCAGCAGGCATCTGTGACAGGCTGGCCGCACTGCAACATTCAAGTTGCGTGCCAGCTTCGACGAAATGAAAATGCGTGTCGTATCAGGTAATTAAGGGCGCCCTGGGGAACTCTGGGCTCTGGAACTCTCATGAAATTCGAGCAGTCGGCCTAAAATTTAGACTCAGATCTCCAACGCTCAAAAACGATGCAGGCCCGAATCACGCCTTCCAGCGGCCCACCTCGAAGGCCTCGAGATGCCCCCGGATATTGGCGGGATCGAAGGCCGGGCCGGCGAATGCGCCGAACGCCGCGGGGGCTTGGGCGGGCGGCCGGCGGCCGAGGGCGCCGTCGTAGAGGTCGGGCCTGAACACGGCCATCGCCGTCTTGACGCCGTCGGGCGTCAGCGTCGTCTGTCCCCAGCGCACCATCTGCGCATAGAGCCAGGCGGCCTGGACCGGATCGGGGCGCCCTGCTTCCTCGCGTCCCACCAGAAGGTAGCTGCCGCTCTCGCGAAAGGTGCCGTCCGGCGAAACCTTGAGGCGTCCCGTGAGGGTGCGCTGAATGACTTCGGCATCGACGCCGATCCGCTCCGGCTGCGCCAGGATCCGCGCCGCTTCGGTCCGGTTTTCCGGATGCTCGATGAACTCGGCGGCTTTCACCGCCGCGCGCACCAGGCTGGCGACCACGTCCGGATTCTTGTCGGCCCAGACCTGGCGGAGCGCCAGGACTTTCTCCGCCGCATGGGCCAGGATGTCGGAAACGAAATGCAGGATGTGGCCGATCCCGAGATCGACCGCGATCGAATTCCAGGGCGCGCCGACGCAGAACGCATCGACATGCCCATTGGCGAGACTGTCGACCATATAGGGCGGCGGCAACACCACCAGCCGCACGTCCTCGTCGGGATCGACGCCGGCCGCCGCCATCCAGAACCGCAATTGATAATTGTGGGTCGAGAACGGGAAGGTCATGCCGAAGGTCAACGGATCGGCCCCCGCTTTGCGCCGCTTGGCGACCACGCGAGCCAACGCCTTTGCCGTGGCGAGCGGATCGAAGCGGTCGCCGTCGATCTCCTCCATCAGCGCGGCATGAAGCGCCGGCGAGACCGTGATCGCGTTGCCGTTGATGCCGAGATTGAACGGCGCCGCGATCGGCACCTTGACGTGGCCGAGCCCGAGCGAGGACGCAATCGCAACGGGCGCGAGCAGATGCGCGGCGTCGAACAAGCCGATATTAAGCTTGTCGCGCACGTTGGACCAGGAGACCTCGCGGACCAGTTCGACCTCGAGCCCTTCGGCCGCGGCAAATCCCTTGTCGACGGCAACGATCAGCGCTGCGGCATCGACCAGTGGAATGAAACCGATGCGGAGGGGAGCGGTCATTTCAGCATCTCCGACGCGGTGATGATCGACTGGGCGATCTCGCCGATTTTCTTCTTCTCGCGCATCGCGGTGGAGCGCAGCAGCACATAAGCCTCGTCCTCGGTGAGGCCCTTCACCTTCATCAGGATGCCCTTGGCCTTCTCGATGACCTTGCGATCCTCGAGCTGCGACTTGGTACGCTCCAGTTCCTCCTGGAGTTTTGCGAAGGCATTGAAGCGCGACACGCAGAGGTCGAGGATCGGCTTGATGCGCTCCTTCCTCAGCCCGTCGACGATATAGGCGGACACCCCCGCCTCGACCGAGGCCTGGATCGAGGATGAATCGCTCTGGTCGACGAACATCGCGATCGGCCGCTTCACGGCGCGACTGACCTGGAACATCGCCTCCAGCACGTCGCGGCTGGGGTTTTCCAGATCGATCAGGATGATGTCAGGATCGACCGCATAAATACGGGCGAGCAGGCTCTGCATCTCGCTGATATGGACGATCTGCGTGAATCCGGCCTCGCGCAACCCTTCCTCGAGGATCGCAGCCCGGATCGGGCTTTCGTCGACGATCACGATTTTGGGCGACTGTTCGGCGCTCATTGCTCACTCACCACCAGTGATTCATCCATAGCATGCCCGCCGGCCATGCAAAGGGTTGTAATTATGGGCAATTGGGACTAGCTCAACCCTGTCAATCAGGCAGATTTGGATATGGATCAGACGGCTGCGCCCAAGGTCAGCTTCGTGTCGCTCGGGTGCCCCAAGGCTTTGGTGGATTCCGAGCGCATCATCACGCGTCTACGCGCCGAGGGCTACGAGCTCGCGCGCAAGCATGACGGGGCCGACATCGTCATCGTCAACACCTGCGGCTTCCTCGACAGCGCCAAGCAGGAATCGCTCTCGGCGATTGGCGAGGCCATGGCCGAGAACGGCAAGGTGATCGTGACCGGTTGCATGGGCGCGGAACCCGAGCAGATCGAGCAGGCCTATCCCGGCGTGCTCTCCATCACCGGCCCGCAGCAATATGAGAGCGTGCTGGACGCCGTGCATCGCGCGCTGCCGCCCGCCCACAATCCGCATCTCGATCTGGTGCCGCCGCAGGGTATCAAGCTAACGCCCCGGCACTACGCCTATTTGAAGATTTCCGAAGGCTGCAACAACCGCTGCACCTTCTGCATCATTCCGAAGCTGCGCGGCGACCTGGTCTCGCGACCCGCCAACGACGTGCTGCGCGAGGCCGAGCGCCTGGTCGGCGCCGGCGTCAAGGAGCTGCTGGTGATCTCGCAGGACACCTCGGCCTACGGCGTCGATCTCAAATACGCCGAGAGCCCGTGGAAGGATCGCCAGGTCCGCGCCAAATTCATCGACCTCGCGCGCGAGCTCGGCGAACTCGGCGCCTGGGTCCGCTTGCAATACGTCTACCCCTACCCGCATGTCGACGAGGTCATCGCGCTGATGAACGAGGGCAAGGTGCTGCCCTATCTCGACATCCCGTTCCAGCACGCAAGCCCCGAGGTGCTGAAGGCGATGAAGCGCCCGGCGGGGCAGGACAAGACGCTGGCGCGGATCAAACGCTGGCGCGAGCAATGTCCCGATCTCGCTTTGCGCTCGACCTTCATCGTCGGCTTCCCCGGCGAAACCGATGCCGACTTCGCCTATCTGCTCGACTGGCTGGACGAGGCCGAGATCGATCGGCTCGGCTGCTTCAAATACGAGCCCGTCGCCGGCGCGACCGCAAACGCGATCGAGAACCCCGTGCCGGAAGAGATCAAGCAGGAGCGCTACAACGCGCTGATGGCGCGCCAGCAGAAGATTTCGGCACGCAGGCTGAAGCGCAAGGTCGGCACGCGCCAGCAGATCATCATCGACGAGGTCGGCCCGACCGTCTCGAAAGGCCGCTCCAAGGCCGATGCGCCGGAGATCGACGGCGCCGTCTACCTGTCGAGCCGCCGACCCTTGCGCGTCGGCGAGATCGTCACCGCGAAGATCGAACGCGCCGACCAGTACGATCTGCACGGCAGCGTCGCGGGATTCTGAGATTCCGGCTGCGGCCGGCAAGACCGGCGCGCCTCAGGCATTCCAGCAGCCGGCGTTCATGCTGTGCGTGCCGAACTACGCGGTCATGTCGCTTCTCCCGACGCCTGCTGTTCGTCACGCGCGGCGAATACTTCCTTGGCTGCGAACAGCCCGTTCAGCGCCGCCGGGAAGCCCGCATAGACGGCCATCTGCATGATGATCTCCACGATCTCGTCGCGAGACAGCCCGACATTCAGACCCGCCTCGAGATGCACTTTGAGCTGAGGCGCGGCATTTCCGAGCGCCGTCAGCGCGGCGATCGTGGCGATCTCTCGATCGCGCAGGCCGAGGTCCGGGCGGCAGTAAATGTCACCGAACGGAAACTCGATCACGTATCGTGCGAAATCCGGAGCAATGTCGGCGAGTGAGGCAACGACCGCTTCACCAGCTCTGCCGTCAATGCGTGACAGGGCCCGCTGGCCGCGATCGAAGCGGCTTTCGTCTTGTGTTGAGGCGTGCGTCATTTTCCTTCGTCCTCTGTTCATCGCTGGCATAGCCGGCGATCTTGGTGTCAAGGACGAGCAGGCATTCCTGGAGTTCGGCAATCTGCGTGCGCACCTGTTCCCGGTGGACTTCCAGGATCTGCCGCCGGCCTGTGCCGGTAGGGTCGCCTTCGTCACGAAGCGCCGCGTAACGCAACATGTCCCGGATCGGCATTCCCGTGGTCTTGAGCCGACCGAGAAATTCGATCCATGTGAGGATCGATGCGTCAAAGTCGCGCTGGCCGGAGCGATCCCGGTCGGCGTATGGCAGCAGCCCGATGCGCTCATAATAGCGCAGCGTGTGCGTCGACAGGCCGGTTCGTTTTGCGAGGTCGCCGATCTTCATGTGTGCCCGTTCTCGTACTGACGCATGTACAGATACCCCTTCGAGCGCGCTCTAAGTCAAGGGGGATCGAAGGTGCAAAGATTTCGGCGTGCCGGCTGGGCAGCGGCATCGCGTGATTGCGAGCCTCAAGATCCCGCCAGCCATTTCGGCACCCAGCGCTCCGGCCGCGGTGCGCGGGCGAGATCGGCTTGCGCCTCGGATAGTTTCGCAGGCTCGCCATCGATGCTCGGGCGCAGATCGTATTCGAAGTTTGGCATCACCCGGCCGTCGGCATGGAGCCCGAATTTCATCGCGTACCACAGCCCGAGCTCGGGCTGCGCCTTCCGCATCTCCTCACGCAGATCGCGCAGCAGGGATTCGATCGCAGCGGCTTCCTCGAACGGCTGCGGCCCGCCGGTCAGGACACGCGCCTGGTATTGCCTGCCGACGATTGCGATCTCGAAGCTCGTCCTGTCCCAGGGCTTCTTGCCCTTCGGCAGATGCGCGGCTAGGCGCCAGCCGAGTTCGGCCATCAAGCGATGATTGGCCCAGTAGTCTTCGCGATCCCGGCTCCATTTTTCCATGAAGCCGCGAAAGTCGGGCAACTCCGACGGATCGTCATCGGGCGCCGCCGTCTCCCCGCTCAGCCGTCCGGTGAGCCATTGCGCGAGCTCGACCGTTTGGCATTCGACGTCGTCGTGCGGCAGCAGATCGTGCCACGCCTTGTCGAATTGTTGCGACGTCAGTTTTGCGAGCAGGCCATCGAGGCTCGGCGCCAGCAGCGCGTAATCGCCCTCGGACCCAAGCCCCACGATCGGCGGATTGTCGCGGTCGAGACCCGCGCCATACCAGCCGCCAACAGCCGAGCCATCCGGCAGCCGCATGAACAGCGAAAACCTGTCGCGCAAGGGACTGCCGTCGACAATGGGGGCGTGATCGGAAAACTGGCCCTGCAGCGAGAAGCAGCCGACGCTGCCCCAGGGCCGTCCCTTCAGCCAGCCGGCGAAGTCCAGCAACAGCGACGGCGCCTCGATACCCGGCGGAAACGCGCCGCGAATGCTGTCGAGGTCGATCGAATAAGGCGTGTCGGACAAGGCTTCAAAAACAATCTGGTTGGTCCCGCCCCTCTTGGTCCGAACCGTCATGCGTTCGGTTCGAGCCAATTCGCGTTCGCTGATCACAAACGCGCTAGAGACGTGATGGTTTCAAGGCGCGCATCTCTCTCCTGCCCCATGCACGCCGGGCGTGTGTCCTGCAAACCGCCGCTTGACAAGTCCCACCATTCGCATGTATTGCCGCGCCCCATGATCAATGGTCGGACCCATCAGCGCACCGAAATGCTCCGTCGTCGCTCCCGCGACGATGAGAGGGTGCGCCATGTCCGACGACGCCGCTGAAGCACTGAATTCAGCGTAAGTTTTCGAAAAGGCCGCACCCGCAAGGTGCGGCCTTTTTGCTGTTCGCGCACCCTTTCCCCCGCCTCAAGAGGAGTTCGACATGACCAACGCCACCCATCCGTATGACGCGTTGATGGACATCACCGCTCGGCCCAAAACCGTGTTCGTCCGCGGCGCCGGCTCCTACCTCTGGGACGACAGCCGCAAGCGCTATCTCGATTTCGTGCAGGGCTGGGCCGTGAACTGCCTCGGCCACTCCCCGCCCGCGATCGCCGACGCGCTTGCCGCGCAGGCCAAGCGGCTGCTGACGCCAAGCCCGGCCTTCTACAACGAGCCCAGCCTGAAACTCGCGCAGGCACTGGTCGCAAACAGCGCGTTCGACCGGGTGTTCTTTGCCAATTCCGGTGCGGAAGCCAACGAGGGCGCGATCAAGCTCGCGCGCAAATATGGCGGCATCCACAGAGGTGGCGCGTTCGAGATCATCAGCTTCGAAGGCGGCTTTCACGGCCGCACCTTGGCGACGATGTCGGCCTCGGGCAAGAAGGCCTTTGAGCCGCTGTTCGAGCCGAAGGTCGCCGGCTTCAAGAAGGCGAAGCTCAACGACATCGCGTCGGTCGAAAAGCTGATCAACGACAACACCGTCGCTGTGATGCTCGAGCCGATCCAGGGTGAATCAGGCGTGTGGCCGGCGACCGATCAGTTCTTGCAGGAGTTGCGCGCCCTCACCGACGCGCACGGCCTCCTCTTGATCTTCGACGAGATCCAGACCGGGATGGGCCGGACCGGCAAGCTCTTCCACTACGAGCACACAGCCATCGCGCCCGACATCATGACGCTCGGCAAGGGCATCGGCGGCGGCGTGCCGCTCGCGGCGCTGCTCGCGACCGAACGCGCGGCCTGCTTCGAGCACGGTGACCAGGGCGGCACGTTCAACGGCAACCCGATCATGTGCGCGGTGGGGCTCGCGGTGCTCGATGAAGTCAGCAAGCCGGATTTCCTGAAGACCGCGACCGAAACCGGGCTGCTGCTCGAAAGCGAATTGCAGAAGGTCTCGGCGCGGCATGGGCTCGGCGAAGTGCGAGGCCGCGGCCTCCTGCTCGCGCTCGACCTCAAGCTGCCGATCGCACCCGGCATCGTCGCGCAGGCGTTCGAGGCCGGCGTGCTCCTCAACGCGCCACAGGTCGACACGTTGCGCTTCATGCCGGCGCTGAACGTCACGCGAGCTGAGATCGCCGAGATGATCGATTGTCTCGACGGGATCTTGACCAGGGCCGGCGCGGCACGGCGCGTGGCGTAAGGTCTGTCTCGTGCCCCGGACGCAGCGCAGCGCCCCTTCGGCGGTGCGCTGCAGAGCCGGGGCCCATCTCTCCACATTGTGTGCCGCATCTGGCTCCCGGCTCTGCGCCGCAACGCTTACGCGTTGCAGCTTGTCCGGGACACGGGAGCGGATGATGCCGGAAGTACTACGGCTTCAAGATCGACGCGCCCGTGGTCTTGCGGCTTTCGAGATCGATATGCGCCTTGGCGGCGTCCTTGAGCGCGTAGGCATGGTTGATCGGCACGTGCAGCTTGCCGTTGATGACGGCGGCGAACAGCGTGTCGGCGCCTTCCAGCAATTCCTTGCGCGTGCCGATATAGTCGTTGAGCTTGGGCCGGGTCGCAAACAACGAGCCGTGGGTGTTGAGCTCGGCGATCGAGAACGGCGGCACCGGGCCTGAGGCATTGCCGAAGGAGACGAACATCCCGCGCGGCTTCAGGCACGACAGCGAGCCCGGGAACGTCGCCTTGCCGACGCCGTCATAGACCACATCGCAACCCTCGTTGCGGCTGATCTGTTTGACGCGCGCGACGAAGTCTTCCTCGTTGTAGAGGATGACATGGTCGCAGCCATTGGCCTCGGCAAGCGCAGCCTTCTCGCGCGAGCCGACGGTGCCGATGACGTGGGCGCCCATGGCCCTCGCCCATTGGCAGGCGAGCAGGCCGATGCCGCCGGCCGCGGCATGGATCAGCACGCGATGATGCGGCTCGACCTTGAAGGTCTTGTGCAGGAGATACCAGACCGTCAGCCCCTTCAGCATCAGCACGGCGCCCTGCTCGTAGGTGATGTGGTCGGGCAGCTTGACCAGCCGCTCCCAGGGGATGTTGCGCTCCCCGGTATAGGCACCGAGATTGTGGTAGTAGGCGACGCGGTCGCTTGGATGGAAATTCGTCACCCCCGGCCCGACCGCGACGACCTCGCCCGAGGCCTCGTTGCCGGCGATGAAGGGCAGCCCCGGCGCCTTGTAGAGGCCGGTGCGGTAATAGACGTCGATGAAGTTCAGGCCGACGGCATGCTGGCGGATGCGCACCTCGCCGGGGCCGGGCGCCGGAACATCGACGCTCTCATAGACCAGGGCTTCGGGGCCTCCGACCTTGTGCACACGGACGGCTTTGGTCATCACCTGACCTCCTCTTCTGGCGGACCAGCGAAAGACATCGCGCCCGCCTTGTCAACTCGACGCCGGCTGGAACGCCTAGACCGACGGCTTGGCAGTTTTCCTGCGGTTGCGTTTCGCCAGCACGTTGAAGAACTCGACCGCCGCCGAGAACGCAATCGCGAAATAGATGTAGCCGCGCGGGATGTGGAATTGGAATCCGTCCGCAACCAGCGCGACGCCGATCAGCACCAGGAAGGCCAGCGCCAGCATTTTCGTGGTCGGGTGCTCCGCGACGAATCGCGACACCGGACCGGACGAAATGTACATGATCAGGCAGGCGATCACGACGGCCGCGATCATGATCTCGAGGTCCTGCGCCATGCCGATCGCGGTGATGATCGAGTCCAGCGAGAACACCATGTCGATGATCACGATCTGGACGATCACCCAGAAGAAAGCGTTGCGAGGGGGCTTCCCGCCGCCCTCGCCGTCATCGGCTTCGACCTCGCCGTGAATCTCGTGCGTCGCCTTCGCGATCAGAAACAGGCCGCCGCCGATCAGGATGAGGTCGCGCCACGAGAAGCCGTAACCCGAAAATGAAAACACCGGGGCGGTCAGGCCGATCAGCCAGACCAGGAGGCTCAGCAGGATGATGCGGAAGATCAGCGCCAGCGCGAGCCCGATCTGGCGGGCGCGGTGCGCCTGCTTCTCGGGAATGCGCGAGACGATCACTGACAGGAAAATGACGTTGTCGATGCCGAGCACGATCTCAAGCGCGGTCAAAGTGAGGAGCGCGGCCCAGGCTTCGGGGCTGGTCAACAGGTGCATCATGCGAAGGATCTTGTCAGCCGTATCAATGCGTCGCTGAAGCTGATCCAGAGCGCGATCGCGCAGAGCGCGACAGTCACGCCGGTGCCGACGCGAAAGTCCATCTGCAGCGTGTAGAAGGAGAGCAGAGCCCAGATCGCGATCAGCGACATCGTCAGCCAGCGCAGCCGCACGACGCGCACCGGATGCAGCACGTGGAACGGCACGAAGGTCAGCACCACCAGGCTTGCGACCAGCAGCGTCGAGAGCAGCGGTGGCCAGTGCAGCAGGAACAGGTAGAACGCCGCCGCATTCCACAGCGCCGGAAAACCGCGGAAATGATTGTCGTCCGCCTTCATGCGCAGATCGGCGAAATATAATGCGCTGGTGACGATGATGGCGACGCCGAGCAAGGGTGCCGCGACCGGCAGCAGCAAGCCGCTGGCCACGATCGCATAGGCCGGCACGAAGACGTAAGTGACGAAATCGACCACGAGATCGAGCACGTCGCCCGACCAGTTCGGCTGCACGTCCTTGACGTTGAGCCGGCGCGCAATCGGCCCGTCGATCGCGTCGATGATGAGGGCGACGCCCAGCCATTGAAACATCGCCGCCCAGTGCTCGCGCACGGCCTCGAGCATCGCCAGCAGCGCGATCGCCGCACCGAACGCGGTGAAGATGTGCACCGAGAAGGCAGCGGCGCGGATCGCGGGCCTGGGCTTCAGGGAATCCTCTTGGCTGTCCATGGCTTCTGCTATCAGAATGACACCGGTTTGCACATAAGCCATTGCGGCGTCCGGTCGCACAATTCGTCATAAAATCAGGGAAATATGAGTGGGCTTGAATTTGCCGCGGGCCGTGTCCAATGTCGTTCCATGACAGATGCATCGACACTCTTTGACGCCGCCGTAATCGGCGGCGGACCGGCGGGACTTAGCGCGGCTATCGCATTGGCGCAGGCGGGCGCACGGACCGCGCTGGTGGCACGTCGCATGCCCTATGCCGACAATCGAACCACGGCGCTACTCGGTGCCTCCGTCGATCTGCTGGAGAGCCTCGACGTCTGGCCGCGTTGCAAAGACAAGGCGGCCGCGCTCGAAATCATGCGGCTCGTCGACGACACCGGCCGGCTCTTCCGCGCGCCTGAGGTCCGGTTCTCCTGCCACGAAATCGGCCTCGATGCCTTCGGCTACAATATCGACAACCGCTCGCTGATGCTGGCGCTGGAAGCGCGCGCGGCCGAACTGCCCGATCTCGTCCGTTTCGACGACGAGGCCGAAACTGTGATCATCGAAGCCGATGACGTCGCAATCCGCACCGCCGCTGCGCAATTTCTCTCGGCCCGCCTCGTGGTCGGCGCCGACGGCCGGCATTCGCTCTGCCGCGAAGCCTCCGGCATCGCGGTGACGCGGCGCGAGCTGACCCAGACGGCGCTGACCTTCAATGTCGGCCACGCGCGGCCCCATCGCAACGTCTCGACCGAGTTCCACACCCCGCACGGTCCTTGCGTGTTCGTGCCCCTGCCCGGCGATCGCTCCAGCGTCGTCTGGGTCTCGGCGCCTGCCGACGCCGAGCGGCTTCGCTGTCTGACCGACGAAGAATTGTCCGCCGCGATCGAGAAGCAGTCGCATTCGATCCTCGGACGCATGACGGTCGAGCCGGGCCGCCATCTGTTCCCGCTGGCGATCGAACGTCCCAAATCCTTCGGCCGCGACCGCATCGCGCTGGTCGGCGAAGCCGCCCATGTGGTTCCCCCGATCGGGGCCCAGGGTCTCAATCTCGGCCTCCGCGATGCCGCCGACATTGCGAGGCTTGCAGGCGACGCCATCGCATCGGGCCAGGATCCCGGCGCAGCAGACGTGCTCAAGCGCTACGACCGGGCCCGGCGTCCCGACATCCTGAGCCGGACCTTTGCGATCGACATCGCCAACCGCTCGCTGCTCAACGATTTCCTGCCGCTCCAGCCGGTCCGCGCGGTCGGCATGCACCTGCTCGGCGCGATCGGCCCGCTCCGGCGTTTTGCGATGCGCGAAGGCCTGACGCCGACCTGGCGGAAGTAACCGCCGCTCAAGGAAACGCCAGCCGCCCAGTCTGGATCGCCCACATCACGCTGGTCAGGGTGACCACGGACGCAAACGTCCCGAGCAGCACCGCGACGGAGGCGGACTCGATCCAGGCGTCGTTCTGCCGGGCGATGACGAACACGTTCAGCGCCGGCGGCAGCGAGGCCATCAGCACGGCGGTCGCGGCCCAGGGCTGCGCGAACGGGCCGAACGCCAGCATCAGGCCGAACGCCGCAAGCGGGTGGATCAGGAGCTTGATCGCGATCACGCCCGGCACTTCCCACGGGACCCGATCGAACGGGCGGAGCGCCACGGTCACGCCGAGCACGAACAGCGCGGTCGGGGCGGCTGCGTTCTGGAGGAACGTGATGGTGCGATCGAGCGCGACCGGCATCTCGACATGCAGCGATGCGAAGGCCGCGCCGAAACAGGCCGACATGATCAGCGGGTTGAGCACGATCTGCTTCAGCACGACGCCGAAGGCATGCACGATCGAGGGATGATCGCGGTCGGAAAGCTCGATCAGCAGCGGCACGATCGTGAACAGGAAGATGCTGTCGCAGCAGAAGATCAGCGCAGTCGGCGCCGACGCCTTCGGCCCGAGCACGGCGAGCGCCAGCCCCGGTCCCATGTATCCGATATTGCCGTAGCCGCCGGAGAGCCCGGCGAGCGTCGCCTCGCGCAGCGTCAGCCCGCCGAGAACCTTGCCGACGACCAGCGCGAGTGTGAACGCCGCAACGGTCGACAGCGTGGTCGCGACCAGGAATGGCGGGTTGTTCAATTCCGAGAACGGCGTCTTCGACATGATCGCAAACAGCAGCGCCGGCAGCGACACATAGAGCAGGAAGAAGTTCATCCAGGCGAGGCCCGATTCCGGCAGGGATTTGACCTTGCCACAGGCGAAACCAACGAAGATCAAGCCAAAATAAGGTAGAGCTAGATTGAGGATATCGACCATTGATGAAGTGTTTTCTGAAGATTGGGGGGTTATCTGCCCCGCACCCGCGGGTTAATTCCAGATCAGGGCACTAGCATCGGCCACAATCCTGGTCTATCGACGGGGAATGATTAAAGCGCGGACCGCCAAATTCCAGATCGGACAGGTCGTGCGCCACCGGATCTTCTCGTTCCGGGGCGTGATCTTCGACATCGATCCGGAATTCAACAACACCGAGGAGTGGTGGCTGTCGATCCCCGAGGAGGTGCGGCCCCACAAGGACCAGCCGTTCTATCATCTGCTCGCGGAGAACTCGGAGTCGGAATACGTCGCCTATGTCTCCGAGCAGAATCTCGTGCCGGACGATTCCGGCGAACCGGTCCGGCATTCCCAGGTCGCCGAGATCTTCGTCAAGGACAAGACCGGCGGCTATCGCCCGCGCAATCCGTCGCTGAACTGAGTTTTCGCAGCCATCAACTGGCCAGCAAAAAAGGCGCTCGAAACCGAGCGCCTTTTTCATGTCCGGGATCGGGTCCCGATTACTTCTGGCCGGCGGGCGGCGTGCCCTGCTGCTCGAGCTTCTTGCGCTGCTCGTCAGCCTTCTTCTGAAGCTCTTCCTGGAGCTTCTTCTGGGTTTCCTCGAACACCTTCGGATCCGTCGGCGGACCGTCATAGGCCTTCTGGAATTCGCCGGCGAGCGGCAGCGGCAAGGTCAGCGGTGCGCCGTTGGCATTGATCGCCTGAACAACGAGGTTCTGGCCCTTCTTCATGTTGTTGATGAACTCGGGCGTGGCCTCGTAGTCAGACATGCAGCCGTTCTGGAAGCAGATCACATAAGGGCTCTGCAACGGCGGATTGTTGTCCACGATGATGCGGGTACCGTGCACCAACTGCATGCCGAGCGGCAGCGTCACGCGCAGGATCTTCTTCGGCTCGCCTTCCGGCTCGATGATGACGGCCGCGATGACCGGCTGGCCCGACTCGATACGGCCGTCCTTGCCGGTGAAGCAGACCTGCTTGGCGTTGGCGTCCTGACCCTTGAGGCAGAACTTGGTCCAGGGGGCGTAGATCAGCTGGATCTGCTGATCGGCCGGCTGGGCCGCGCCCTGCTGCGCCGGAGCGCCTTGGGCGGGAGCCGGCTGGGCGGGTGCCTGAGCGGCCGGGGCCGGCGCCTTTGGGGCGGCCTTCGGAGCGGCCTTCGGAGCCGCCTTGGGCGCGGGCGCACCCGGAGCGGGCGCCTGGGCCTCGGCGGCAAACGGGACGGCCAACGCCGTCGCCGTCAACAGGGCGAGAAGTCGCCCGCGCGGCCGGACGGACGCGGCCAAGTAACGGAAATTCATTGCGGAAAACCCTTTCTGAACGGGAAGCGCCCGAACCGCTTCGACGCACCGAGCCTGGCCACGTTGGGCGCGGCTCTCTCCCCGTCAAATGAGGCGGATAAGTGACGGCTCGGCGCTCGTGCGCGATTGCCCGCCTTCTTAACGTGGCCGACGAAAAGATCAATGCCGACAAGCGTCTTTGGCCGCGCGCTGGCGTACGCCCCGGGGAAAATCACTGTGATAGGATTCAGGCCTGCGGTCCTCGAATCAACGTGTGCAGATGTTCATGTTCCAGCGCCTTCTCGAGGGCCGTCCTGAAGGTCTTTGCGTCCGCCTCTGTATCCTGGCTTTCGCCTTGGGGCTCCCGGCCAGCGGCGCAGGGGCCGAGGAAGCCCACGCCATCGCCATGCACGGCAAGCCGGCGATGCCTGCCGATTTCACCCATATGCCTTACGTCAACCCTGACGCCCCCAAGGGCGGCCGGCTGACCTGGGGCGTTCTCGGCACGTTCGACAGCCTCAATCCCTTCATCGTCAAGGGACTGGCCGTGCAGCAGATGCGGAACTACGTGGTCGAGAGTCTGCTCGCGCGCGGCAATGACGAGCCGTTCACGCTGTACGGACTGCTCGCCAGATCGGTCGAGACCGATGACGAGCGCAGCTTTGTCACGTTCCACATCGATCCCCGCGCCCGCTTCTCGGACGGCAAGCCGGTCCGCGCCGAGGACGTGCTGTTCTCCTGGCAGTTGCTGCGCGACCACGGCCGCCCCAACCACCGGCAATATTACGGCAAGGTGGCAAAGGCCGAGGCGCTGGATCCCCTCACCGTTCGCTTCGACCTTGCGGGAGCCAATGACCGCGAACTGCCGCTGATCCTCGGCCTGATGCCGATCCTGCCGAAACACGCGGTCGACGTCGCGGCTTTCGAGGAGACGACGCTGACGGGCCCGGTCGGCTCAGGCCCCTATCGCGTCACCTCGGTGAGGCCCGGTGCCAGCGTGACGCTCACCCGCAATCCCGACTATTGGGGCCGTGACCTCCCCATCAATCGCGGGCTCTACAATTTCGACGAGATCAGGCTCGACTATTTTCGCGAGGCCAACGGCCAGTTCGAAGCTTTCAAGCGCGGCCTCTATGATTTCCGCATCGAGCACGAGCCGCTGCGCTGGCACGACGGCTACGACTTTCCCGCGGCGAAGAATGGCGACGTGATCCGCGACACCTTCAAGCCGGGCGTGCCGCAACCTTCCGAATTTCTGGTGTTCAACACGAGGCGTCCCATCTTCGGCGACATCCGCGTGCGTCAGGCCTTGACGCTGCTGTTCGATTTCGAGCTGGTCAACCGGAACTACTTCTTCAACCTCTACTCGCGCGTCGCCGGCTATTTTGCTGGCTCGGATCTGTCAGCGTATGGCCATCCCGCCGATGCGCGCGAGCGCGAGCTGCTCAAGCCGTTCGCCGCGCAGATCCCGCCTGACATCATGGACGGCAGCTACCGCCTGCCGGTGACCGACGGTTCGGGCCGCGACCGGACCACGCTACGCGCGGCCCTGAAGCTGTTGTCGGAGGCCGGCTACGATCTCGACGGCACCGTGCTGCGCAACCGCGCGACCAAGGCGCCCTTCACCTTCGAGATCCTGGTCACGACCCGCGATCAGGAACGCGTCGCGCTTGCCTTCCAGCGCGACCTCAGGCGCGCCGGCATCGAGCCGAGCGTGCGATCGGTCGATCCCGTGCAGTTCGACCAGCGCCGTCTCGCCTACGAATTCGACATGATCCAGAACCGCTGGGACCAGTCGCTGTCGCCCGGCAACGAGCAATATTTCTACTGGGGGAGCGCTGCCGCCGACAATCCGGGCACCCGCAACTACATGGGGGCGCGGGATCCCGCGATCGACGCGATGATCGCCGCGCTGCTGGAAGCCCGTGAACATACGGATTTCGTATCCGCGGTACGGGCGCTCGATCGCGCTTTGATCTCCGGTTTCTATACAATCCCCCTGTTTAACGTATCCGAGCAATGGATCGCGCGCTGGAATCGGATAGAACGGCCAGAGGCCACCTCGCTGTCCGGCTATTTGCCGGAGACCTGGTGGTCGAAGGGGCCGCCGCAAGCTCATCAAGCAAAGTGACGCCGTGAACCAGCCAGCCGTATCGCCGACGCTCGACACGCTGTTTCAGCGCACGCTGATGCGGCAGCCGCACGCGACCGCTCTGCTCGACCCCCTGAACAAGTTCCGAGTGACCGGGCACCAGCCGCGGCGGATGAGCTATGCCGAGGCTGATACGGCCATCGAGGCGCTGTCCGCCTATTTCGTCGAATCAGGCCTGCCGGCCAATTCCGTCATCGCCATCCAGCTGCCGAATACGGTCGAGTTCGTGCTCACCGTTCTTGCCGCCCATCGCGCCGGCCTCGTCGTTGCCGTGCTGCCGCTGCTCTGGCGCCATGCAGAACTGACCGCCGCTCTGAACCGCACCGCGGCGCGCGCCATCGTCACCATGAGCACGGTCGACGGCGTCAGCTATGCCGATCTCGCAATGCACGCGGCCGCGGAAGCCTTCTCGATTCGCCATGTCTGCGGCTTCGGCACCAACCTGCCCGAAGGCATGGCCTCGCTCGACGAGGTGCAGGCCCGTCCGCCCGGCACCGCGCGCGCCGTGATTCAGGATGGCCGCAAAGCGGCGATGATCTCCTTCGACGTCACCGCGGAAGGCTTTCGTCCGGTGCCGCGGCCGCATTTCAGCCTGATCGCCGGTGGGCTCGCGATGTCGCTGGAAGCCGACATCAGGCAGGGCGCGACCGTGATGGCGGCGTTCACGCCGATGTCGTTCGCAGGGCTCGCCTCCTCGCTCGCGGTGTGGCTGCTGTGCGGCGGCACGCTGGCGCTGCATCATCCGTTCGAGAACGACGTGCTGGAGCAGCAGATCAACGCGCACGAATGCGACGTGCTGATCGCACCGGCGCAATTTGCCCAGCGGCTCGGCGATTCCGATCTGGCGGCGCGGATGCCGACCTTGCGCAACGTCATCGGTCTGTGGCGTGCCCCCGAGCAGGTGGCGGCGAGCGAGGCATGGATCGCGCCGCACGCGCCGTTCACTGACGTCTATCTGTTCGGCGAGGCCGGATTGTTCGGCGCCCGGCGTGGCGAGGACGGCATGCCGGTGCCGGTGATGCCGGGACCGCACGGCGCGCCGCGCGAGCAGTCGGGTTCGTCGATCGCCGGCGAGATTTTGCTGACGCCGAAGGGCACGCTCGGGCTGCGCGGCCCGATGGTGCCGATCGCGGCCTACGCTCCGCCGCCGCCGGTCGGCGACAGCCTGATCGCGCAGCCGCCACGCGACTATGTCGACACCGGCTATGCCGCGAGGCTCGACCGTCCCAGCGGCGCGATCTGCATCACCGCCCCGCCCTCCGGGATCATGGCGGTCGGCGGCTACCGCTTCCTCTCCAACGACCTCCAGGAATGGGCGCGCCGGCTCGGCCAGGGCGCCCTGCTGACCGCGCTGCCTGACCGGCTCTCCGGTCACCGGCTCGCGGGCCGCGCCCAGGACAATGCCCGCGCCCGCGAGGCGCTCAGCGAACTCGGGCTTAACCCCCTGATGGTCGAAGCTTTTCGCGACCGTTCCGGGCCGGGTTGAGGGTCATTTCGACTGTTCCATTGACGCTGCATTAAGGCGGCCGGACTAGATTGCGCGGCACCTGTCGCGTGATCAGAGTCTCTCGATGTCCCAGGCTGGCCCGATCCTGTTTGTGTCCAATGGCGAGCGGCCGGCCTTCATCGCGGCGCTGGACGAGGCGCGATTCTTCCCTGTGATCGACACCGGCTGGGCCGGCGCGACGCGCGCGGTCGAAGAGGTGCAGCCGGCCGTGGTTCTCGCCGCGATGGATGCCGGGCACGAGCCGCATCTGGCGCTGCTCGCCAGGAAGATCGCAGAGCAATCGCCCTACCTTCCCTTCGTGGCGCTGGATGCGGCAGGCGCGCTCCCGCACAACGCCCTGCCCTTCTCCTCCTCGCGCGTCGGCCATTCCGAACGCCTGATCGCGCGGCTTCGCGCCGCGCTGCGCATTCGCACGCTTCATGCCACGGTGCTGCGCCGGCTGCCCGAGGTGAAGGTCGCCCTGCCGGAGGCCGATCCCATTCGGGATGCCACGGTGCTTCTGATCGGCCGCGGCGCGGCTTACCCTGCGCTTTCCGTCGCGCTCGGCGAGCGCGTCGGCGTCGTCGGTGCGCTCTCGATCGAGGCCGCGGCCAAACATCTCAACACCCGCGACCTCGACGGCGTCGTGCTCGCCGAAGGTTTTACCGCCCGCGTGACCGATGCCTTCCTCACTGTGCTCGCCGAGGATACCCGCTTCCGCAGCCTGCCCGTGATCGTCACTGCGCATCAGCTCACGCAGACTTACGACCTGCCCAATCTCGAGCTGATCCCCGGCGAGCCGGCCAAGGTCGCCGCCAACGCGCTGCCCCTGATCCGCCAACACGCGATGGAAGCCCAACTGAGCCGCACGCTGCGCTCGATCGATGCCGGCGGCTGGCTCGACCCGCGCAGCGGCCTGCTTACGGTGGAGGCCTTTGCGCGCGATTTTGCCAAGGCGGTCGAGCAGACGCTGGCTCATGGCGGCGGCCTCTCGGTCGCGCGCTTCGCCTTCGACCCCGGCAATTCCCGCGCCCAGCTCGATGCCGCGCGCATTCTCAGCCGCCTGATGCGGCAGATGGATTTTGGCGTGGCGCAGAAGGACGGTTCGGTCATCGTCGTGTTCGCGGAGACCGACTTCCGCACCGCGCACATGATCGCCCGCCGTCTCTCTGCAGTGATGCGGCACACGTCCAATGGCAAGCACGAGATGCGGAGCGATCCCGTCGTCTCGGTGGATTCGCTATCGCCGTCGGATACGGCACGGTCGCTGCTCGGACGGCTGTCGGCCGACGCGTCGCGCGCGGCCTCGTAGGTACCTCGCGAGCTGCCACAACAAACACCGTCATTGCGAGCGTAGCGAAGCAATCGAGAATCTTTCCGCGGGGAACAGTCTGGATTGCTTCGCTGCGCTCGCAATGACGTGGTGAGACCTGAAGCCTACGCCGCCTTCTTGCTCTGCGCGAGCTGCGCCAGCTGGCGCATGATCTCGGTGGTGCCGGCCAGGCGCTCTTCCGGCGTCTCCCAGTCCTGCAGGAATACCACCTTCATGTCGGGCCGCACCTTCGCGGCCTGGCCGTGGCTGCGGATGAAGCTCACTAGCCGATCGGGATGGGCGAATGAATTATCACGGAAGGCGATCACGGCGCCCTTCGGGCCGGCGTCGATCTTGCCGACATTGGCCTGACGGCAGAACGCCTTGATCGCGGCGACCTTGAACAAATAGCGCACCTCGTCCGGCAGCACGCCGAAACGATCGCGCATCTCGGCGCCGAAGTTCTCGATCTCCTCCTCGCTGTCGAGGTCGGCGAGCCGCCGGTAGAGCGACAGCCGCACCGAGAGATCGCCGACATAGTCCTCCGGAATGAGCACGGGCATGCCGATGGTGATGGTCGGCGACCAGCGATCGGCGGCGGGCTCGGACACGCCGGCCTTGAGGTTGACGATCGCCTCCTCCAGCATCGACTGGTAGAGCTCGAAGCCGACCTCCTTGATATGGCCGGACTGCTGCTCGCCCAGGATATTGCCGGCGCCGCGGATGTCGAGGTCGTGCGAGGCGAGCTGGAAGCCCGCGCCCAGCGTCTCCAGCGATTGCAGCACGGTGAGCCGGCGCTCGGCCTGCGCCGTGATCTTCTGCTGCGCCGGCAGCGTGAACAGCGCATAGGCCCGCAGCTTGGAACGGCCGACGCGGCCGCGGAGCTGATAGAGCTGGGCGAGGCCGAACATGTCGGCGCGATGCACGATCAGCGTGTTGGCATTGGGAATGTCGAGGCCGGATTCCACGATCGTGGTCGACAGCAGGATATCGAACTTGCCGTCGTAGAACGCGGTCATGATGTCCTCGATCACGGCGGGCGGCATCTGCCCGTGCGCGACCGCGACCTTCATCTCCGGCACGTTCTTGTCGAGGAAGTCCTTGACCTCGGCGAGGTCGTCGATGCGCGGCACCACGTAGAACGCCTGGCCGCCACGATAACGCTCGCGCAGCAGCGCCTCGCGGATCATCAGCGGATCGTGCGGGGCGACGAAGGTGCGGACCGCGAGGCGGTCGACCGGGGGCGATGCGATGATCGAGAGCTCGCGCACGCCGGTGAGCGCGAGCTGCAGCGTGCGCGGGATCGGCGTCGCTGACAGCGTCAGCACGTGCACCTCGGCGCGGAGCTGCTTCAGCCGCTCCTTGTGGGTGACGCCGAAATGCTGCTCCTCGTCGACGATCAGCAGCCCGAGATCGCGGAACTTGATCGACTTGCTGAGCAGCGCGTGGGTGCCGACGACGATATCGACCGCGCCGTCGGTGAGGCCCTTCTTGACCAGATTGAGCTGCTTGGCCGGGACCAGCCGCGAGGCCTGCGCCACCTGCACCGGGAAACCCTTGAAACGCTCGGTGAACGTCTTGTAGTGCTGACGGGCGAGCAGCGTGGTCGGCACCACGACCGCGACCTGCTTGCCTTCGAGCGCCACCGCGAAGGCGGCGCGCAAGGCCACCTCGGTCTTGCCGAAGCCGACGTCGCCGCAGATCAGCCGGTCCATGGGACGGCCGAGCTCGAGGTCCTTCAGCGTGGACTCGATCGCACCAAGCTGATCCTCGGTCTCGTCATAGGGGAAGCGCGCGCAGAACTCGTCGTAGAGGCCCGGCTGCACCGGCAGCTTCGGCGCCTCGTGCAGGTGGCGTTCGGCGGCGATCTTGATCAGCTCGCCCGCGATCTCGCGGATGCGGTTCTTCAGCTTGGCCTTGCGCGTCTGCCAGCCCGAGCCGCCGAGACGATCGAGTTCGACCGTGGTCTGGTCGGAGCCATAACGCGACAGCAGCTCGATGTTCTCGACTGGCAGGAACAGTTTTGTCTCGGCGGCATAATGCAGCTCGAGGCAGTCATGCGGCGCGCCGGCGACGTCCAGCGTCTGCAGGCCGATGAAGCGGCCGATGCCGTGGTCGACGTGGACCACGATGTCGCCGGCGGCAAGGCTCGTCACCTCCGAGATGAAATTGTCGAGCTTGCGGCTCGCCTTGCGCGGCCGCACCAGGCGATCGCCGAGGATGTCCTGCTCGCTGATGAGCGCGATCTCGTCGGTCTCGAAACCGCTTTCGAGGCCGAGCACGGCGAGCATGGTCTCGTTGCGCGGGGTCGCCTGCACCGTGCGCCAGCTGTTGACGCTGGTCACAGGGGTGAGCTTGTGATCGCGCAGCATCGAGGTCATGCGGTCGCGCGAGCCTTCCGTCCAGAGCGCGATGACCACTTTCTTGCGGCTCGTCAGCAGCCCATGCACATGTGCGACGACGGCTTCGAAGACGTTGACCTTGCTATCGTTGCGCTCCGGCGCGAAGTCGCGGCCTTTGCGTGCCCCGGCATCGAGCACGCTGGTACCATCGGCAGGTACCGAAAACTGTGTCAGCCGCACCAGCGGCATCCCGCTCTCGCGCTTGCCCCATTCCTCCTCGGTCAGATAGAGCCGGTCAGGCGGCAGCGGCTTGTAGATGGCGCCGCCGCCCGGATGCTCCATCGCATCGCGGCGTGCCTGGTAATAATCAAGGATCTGCTTGAAGCGCTCGCGGACGGCATCCTCGGCCTGCGGCTCGATCGCGATCGCCGCGCCCTGCAGATAGTCGAACAGCGTGTCCATCCGGTCCTGGAACAGGGGCAGCCAATGTTCCATGCCGGGATGACGGCGGCCCTCGCTGACGGCCTCGTACAGCGCATCGTCGCGCTCGGGCGCGCCGAACTCGGCGACATAGCCCATCCGAAAGCGGCGGATGGTGTCGGTGACGAGCTGGAATTCGGAGATCGGCACGAGATCGAGCGCGCGCATGTCGAGCAGCGTGCGCTGGGTCTCGGCATCGAAGGTGCGGATCGATTCCAGGCTGTCGCCGAAGAAGTCGAAACGGACGGGCTGTTCCAGGCCGGCCGGAAACAGGTCCAGAATGCCGCCGCGCACCGCATATTCGCCGGGCTCGCGCACGGTCGAGGAGCGGTTGTAGCCGTTGTGTTCGAGCCAGGCGACGATGGTGTCCATCGGCACGACGTTGCCCGGCGCCACCGACAGCGCCTGCGCCGCCACCAGATCGCGCGCCGGCACGCGCTGAACGACGGCGTTGACCGTGGTCAGCACGATCAGCGGCTTGTCGCTACCGGTCAGGGACGCAAGCCGTGCCAGCGTCGTCAGGCGCTGCGCGAGCACGCCGCCATGCGGCGAGACGCGGTCATAGGGCTGGCAGTCCCAGGCCGGGAAAGTCAGCACGGGCAAATCGGGCGCGAAGAATTGCAGGGCACGTTCCAGCTGCTGCATCCGCGGTCCGTCACGGCAGATCACCGCGAGGCTGACAGCGGGCTTCTTCGGCCGCGCTGCGATAGCGCGCGCGAGATCGGAGACGACGAGGCCCTCGGCGCCCTCGGCGACATTGGCAAGCGTCAGCGCGCGGCCGGGCGTGAGCAGCTCGGCCGGCGATTTCATCCCCTGCTTCATACGTCGCGGTCCGCGATCGGAAACGCCTTGATGCGCGCAAACAGCGGGCCGATGACTTCGGCGGCAAGCACCTTGTCGCCGGTGATGGCGGCATAGAGGTCGGGATCGGCTTCTTCGAGCAGGGTCTCGAGCTGCGTCAGCTCGTCATCGGACAGATTGCCGATCTCGGCATCCGCGAAGCGGCCGAGGATCAGGTCCATCTCGCGCGTGCCGCGGTGCCAGCAGCGGAACAGAAGCCGCTTGCGGCGGTCGTCCAGCCCATTGCTCGATCGTGTCGTTCCCGTCATGTCTCAATTCCAGTCAAACGCCAAAAGCCCGGACGTGCCGGGCCGGGGTGATATAGCCACTCGGGCGGGCCATGTCAGCCCTCGATTTATCATGGCCCGCTGCCGCCGCAGGGGCACGAAAAAACACGTGGATGCCGGGCATAAAGCCGGGCATGACGAGCGAAAACGATCCTAGGTTCGCCTGATGCGCCCCAGCCTGCTCAATCCACTGTTTGCCCCCGTGACCAGCCTGCCCGGCGTCGGTCCGAAGCAGGACAAGCTGCTGCAATATCTGCTCAGCCGCAATGAGACGCCGCGGCTGGTCGATCTGTTGCTGCACTTGCCGAGCCAGGTCATCGACCGCCGTGCGCGGCCGAAGATCCGCGACGCCGCGCAGGGAACCATGGTGACGCTGGAGGTCACGGTCGACCGCCACCGCCCGCCCCCGCCGCGCAATGCCCGCGCGCCGTATCTGGTTTATGCCAGCGACGATACTGGCGACGTCGTGCTGACGTTCTTCCGCGCAAAGCCCGGCTATGTCGACAAGCTGCTGCCGATCGGCGAGAAGCGCTTCGTCTCCGGCACGCTCCAGATGTACGACGGCATTCCGCAGATCGTGCATCCCGACCGGGTGCTGGACGAGGAGGCGATTTCAAAACTCTCCGGCATCGATCCCGTCTATCCCTTGACCGAAGGTCTTGCACTCGGCTCGCTGCGCCGCGCGGTCGCGCAGGCTCTGCAAAAGCTGCCGGCCTTGCCGGAATGGATCAGCCCGGAAGTGCTGCGGCGCTGCGGCTTCCCGCCGATCACCGAGGCGCTCACCCGCGTGCACCAGCCGGTCGAGCTCACCGACATTCTGCCCGACCAGCCGTTCTGGTCGCGCCTCGCCTTCGACGAACTCCTCGCCGGGCAACTTGCGCTTGCCCTGATTCGCGCGCAATTGCGGCGCCCGGCCGGTGTGCGCAATGCAGGCGACGGGCAGCTCCGCAACAAGATCATCGATGCCCTGCCCTATGCGCTGACGTCATCCCAGCGCGACGCGGCAGCCGCCATCGCCGACGATCTGCAACAACCGGTGCGCATGTTGCGCCTGCTCCAGGGTGACGTCGGCTCCGGCAAGACCGTGGTGGCGCTGCTGGCCGCCGCTGCGGTCACCGAGGTCGGCAAACAGGCCGCGCTGATGGCGCCGACCGAAATTCTGGCCCGCCAGCACATCAAGACCATCGCGCCGCTCGCCGAGCGCGCGGGCATGCGGGTCGCGATCCTCACCGGCCGCGAAAAGGGCAAGGAACGGCGGGAATTGCTGGGACAGCTCGAAGCCGGCGAGATCGACCTGCTCGTCGGCACCCATGCGCTGATCCAGGACGACGTGATCTTCAACGATCTCGCCCTCGCCGTCGTCGACGAGCAGCATCGCTTTGGCGTGCGCGAGCGGCTGGCGCTGACGTCAAAGGGCGAGGCCGTCGACGTGCTGATGCTGAGCGCCACGCCGATCCCGCGCACGCTGGTGCTGACCTATTTCGGCGACATGGACATCAGCGAGCTCAGGGAGAAGCCGGCCGGCCGCCAGCCGATCGAAACCCGCACCATATCGATGAGCCGCCTCGGCGAGGTCACCGACAGCGTCGGCCGCGCGCTCGAATCCGGCAAGCTGGTCTACTGGATCTGCCCGCTGGTCGAGGAATCCGAGGCCGAGGGCACCGAGCACCTGACCAATGCCACCAAGCGCTTCGAAAGCCTGCAAAAGCGTTTCGGCGATCGCGTCGGCCTCGTCCACGGCCAGATGAAGGGCACGGAGAAGGACCGCGTCATGGGCCAGTTCGCCGCCCACGAGATCGGCCTGCTGGTCGCGACCACCGTCGTCGAGGTCGGTGTCGACGTGCCGGCGGCGACCATCATGGTGATCGAGAACGCCGAACGTTTCGGTCTCGCCCAACTGCACCAGCTCCGCGGCCGCATCGGCCGCGGCTCGGAAGCCTCGACCTGTCTGCTGCTCTACTCCGAGCCGCTCGGTGAGATGTCGAAGGCGCGGCTGAAGGTGATCCGCGAGACCACCGACGGTTTTCGCATCGCCGAGGAAGATCTGAAGCTGCGCGGCGAAGGCGATGTGCTCGGCGTGCGCCAGAGCGGCCTGCCCGGCTACCGCATCGCCCGCTCCGAGGTGCACGGCCAGCTCATCACGCAGGCCCGCGACGAGGCGCTGCGCATCCTCAAGGACGATCCGAAACTCAAGGGCGAGCGCGGCGAGGCGCTGCGATGCCTGCTGTATCTGTATGAGCGCGATGAAGCGATCCCGCTGATCGGGGCGGGTTAGCTGGCCGCTCGCTGCCGCCCAACCTCATAAGCCGCCAGATGCGCGCGGGCGAGATCCAGCAGCGGCGTGTCGATATCAAGCGCACGGGCCCGGTTGGCCATATCGCCGAGGATGTGCTCCGCCTCGGTGATCGAGCCGCGCTCGATGTCACGCAGCATCGAGGCCTTGAGCGGGGAGTCCGGGGTCGTGAACAGCTTCCGGTCAAACTCGATGAAAGGCGCTCGCGGCTCAAAACCCGATTCCGTCGCGACGGCGCAGCATTCGGCGAACAGGCGGAAGATGGATTGCTCGCCGTTCGGCACGGCCAGAATGTCTCCGATGCTTGCACGCATCAGGCAGGTGATGCCGGCGAGCGTGCTCAGCTGAACGAACTTCTCCCACATGTCCTGCATGATCGCTTCGCTGGCGCGCACGTCGATACCGGGCACATGCAGCAGCGTCTCCAGGGCGAGCACACGCTCGCTCAACAAACCCTCGACCTCGCCGAAGACGATGGTCTGGTTGGCCATGAACTGAACGACACGGCCATCCGCATCGAGCCCGGCACTGACGTTCGCGAGTCCGCCGAGGACGCAGCTCGCGCCGAACCGCGCAGTCAGGGCGTCGACATGTTTCAGCCCGTTGAGGATCGGCAATATCATCGTGTCGGCGCCGACCGCCGGGGCAAACTGGGCCATCGCATCGTCGAGCGAGTAGGATTTCACCCCGACCAGAACGACGTCGAACGTTTCCTTGAGATCGTTGGCCAGGATGACCTTCGGCTGCACGGCGAAGTCGCCATGCGGGCTCACGACCTGCAATCCATTCCGCCGCAATTGCTCCGCACGCCCGGCCCGCACCAGAAAGGTCACGTCGCCGCCGGTTCGGACCAGGCGCGCTCCGTAATAGCCTCCAAGCGCTCCCGCGCCGATGACGAGCACTCTCATTCGAACTCCCATGTCAAACGCGGCCATTCAGCCATCCCGCCCCTGGAACGGCAAGTTGAAATCCAATCTTTCGCCTCGGCGGGTTTCGTGAAACCTTGCGGCGATGCGCCGGATCATCGTCGTGGGCTGTCAGGGCAGCGGAAAGACGAGCCTCTCCCGGAATCTCGGGCGAAAGCTCGGGCTGCCCGTGGTGCATCTCGACGTGCTCTATTGGCGGCCGGGCTGGAAGCCATCCGACAAGCCGAGCTTCCGGGCGCGCGTCACTGATGCGATCGCGGGCGACGCATGGGTTGTCGACGGCAGCTTCTCGGGACTTGCTTTCGATCTCACGCTCGCGCGCGCCGATACGCTGGTCGTCATCGACCGCCCGCGCTGGCTCTGCCAGTGGCGCATTCTCCTGCGCTCCGCCTTCGATCGCGACAAGACCCGGCCTGACCTCCCGGAAGGGTGTCCCGAACAGTTCGACTGGAAATTGATGCGGGAAGCGTGGCGCTACGACACCGAGCGCGCGCCTGTCATCGAGGCCGAGCTTGTGCAGTACGGCGCTGACGTCCCGGTCGTGCGCTTGAGACGCGATCGGGATATCCAGGGTTTTCTGGATTCGGTACACGGCACATGGTCGATGGCCGTGACGTGAGACCGGACGATCAGGATTTCTTCTGCGCGATACGCGCGGCGAATGCCTTCATCAGGTCGGTATCCGCCGCCTCGCCTTTCGCGTCCTCGGCGAGATGCTCGAACCAGCGCGCAAAGCCCTCGTAAACCTGGCTGGCCGGATGATCGGGGCCGAGAAAGCCGGAAATCTCCCGCATCTCCGCAACCCAGCGATAGGCCTTCGGGATCATGTCCGGCAGCGCGACTTCGAGCCGGGCCAGTACCGCGGGCTGGCTGAGTGCGAGTTCGTCGCGCAGCGCGTCCGCAGCTCCCGCCTTCGTTGCCGCGACCACCATCGCCGAGCCGATCCCGGCGAGGCCCTTGACGATACCGGCATAGGACATTTTCAGCGCGGACGCGGCACCGACCGGCCCGTCGACGATCCGCACGTCGAGCCCGAGGTCCTTCAGCACGGCGACGTCCTTGGCGTGCTCGCCGGACATGTAGAAGGCCGGGCTCTTGCCGCCGGGCTGGGGCGGGAACCCGATGATGCCGGCGTCGACGAACGGCGCCTGTGCCGAGCCGATGATCTCTTCGATCCTCATCACGGTATCGACGTTGACGGCATTGCAATCGACCACGACCGGCTTCTTCTCGCGCCGGACGATCAGCCCCGCCAGCCGCTCGGCGAGCGCCACGGCTTCGCCCGGCGGCACGATCGAGAGGATGATGTCGGCGTCCGCGATCGCGCCGTCCTCGGCGCCGATCATGCCGGCATCCGCCGCGCGTTTGCACGTCGCCTCGCTCCGCCCATTCAACGACGTCAGCACGCGCGCACCGTGGTCGCCGAGACGACGGGCCACGGCACTGCCCATGGCACCGGGCGCGAGGATCGCAATGGTTTTGGACATCGTGCACTCCAGATCGAATCCCGAGCAACGCGCTCAATTCAATCGGAGACTAGCAGAGGACGGGACACCCGCGTGAACGGCGGCCATCCCGCAGAGGAATGGCCCTACTCCACCTTCGCAGGCTGGGGCTGGAGCGCCGAGGCGTTGGCGATACGCGCGGCATTCGCCATGCCCGCCAGCGCCGCTGCCTTCTTCGAATCGGGCGCCGAGCCCGGCTGCACGACGCCGGCCGACATGATCAGGGTCGCGGCATCCTCGGTGCTCATGTCGACTTCGACAATCTTGCTCTTGGGCACGTAGAAGAAGAAGCCGGTGGTCGGGTTCGGCGAGCAAGGCAGGAACACCGAGACGTGCTCCTCCTGACCCGGCAGGCTGCGGGAGACATCCTCGTTCGGCGATTGCGAGATCAGCACGATCGACCACATGCCCGGCGAGGGAAACTCGACCAGGCCGACTTTGCGGAAGCTCGAGCCCTTGCCCGAGAACAGCGTCTCGAACACTTGCTTCAGGCCGCGGTAGATGGCGCGCACCGCCGGGATGCGGCCGAGGAAGGTCTCGCCGACATCGACCAGCGTCCGCCCGATCAAATTGGCCGCGAGGAAGCCGACCAGAGTCAACGTGAAGAATGCGACAATCAGTCCCCAGCCGGGGATGACGTACGGCATGTAGGTTTCAGGCCGATAGGCCAGCGGCACGAACGGCCGCACCACGCCATCAACCCAGGTGACGAACCACCAGACCAGATAAAAGGTGATCGCAACCGGTCCCGTCACGACGAGACCGGTGAGGAAATAATTGCGGAAGCGGCCCATCAGGCCGGTATGCGGCTCCGGCACGGGATCAAGAGGCGCTGGCGCGTCGTCACGGGGGGTCATTCGGGTTCCAGGTCAGTCGCTTCGTCCAAGCTAGGGTCTTCTAGCAGGTTTTGGAAGACCACGAAGCGTTCCGCACTCGACCCTTCTGCCTATTCCACGGTCACGGATTTCGCGAGATTGCGCGGCTGGTCGACGTCGGTCCCCATGATGACCGCCGTGTGATAGGCGAGCAGCTGAACCGGGACGGCGTAGACCATCGGCGTGAACGCCGCCGCCATATCAGGCATGACGATGGTGACGAGGGACTCGACGGTCGCCTCCGCCGCGCCCTTGGCGTCCGTCATCAGGATGATCTTGCCGCCGCGGGCGGCGACCTCCTGCATGTTGGAGACGGTCTTTTCGAACACCCGGTCGTAGGGCGCGATGACGACGACGGGCATGGTCTCGTCGATCAGCGCGATCGGGCCGTGCTTGAGCTCGCCGGCGGCATAGCCCTCGGCGTGGATGTAGGAGATCTCCTTCAGCTTCAACGCGCCCTCGAGGGCGAGCGGAAAGCTGGTGCCGCGGCCGAGATAGAGCACGTCGCGCGACTTGGCGATCTCGCGCGCGAGCTTCTCGATCTGGAGCTCGGTGGTGAGCGCATCCGACATCAAACGCGGAATCTCGACGAGCCCGTGGACGAGCTTGGTCTCGTCCTCGTCGGACAGTTCGCCGCGGGCCTTGCCGGCCGCGATCGCAAGATTTGCCAGCACCATGAGTTGGCAGGTGAAAGCCTTGGTCGAGGCGACGCCGATCTCGGGGCCGGCCAGCGTTGGCAGCACGGTCTCGCTCTCGCGCGCGATCGTCGAGGTCGGCACGTTGACGACGGCCACCGTGTGCACGCCCTGATCCTTGGCGTAGCGCAGCGCGGCCAGCGTGTCGGCGGTCTCGCCCGATTGCGAAATGAAGATCGCGAGATCTCCCTTGCGCAAGGGCGCCTCGCGGTAGCGGAATTCGGAGGCGACATCGACTTCGACCGGCACGCGCGCGAAACGCTCGAACCAGTATTTTGCGACGAACCCGGCGTAGCTCGCGGTGCCGCAGGCCGTGATGTTGATGCGCTGGATATTCTTGAAGTCGAACGGCAGCTTGACCGGCAGCGAGACCCGTTCTGTCGCCATGTCGACGTAGCGTGCCAGCGTGTGGCCGACCACTTCCGGCTGCTCGTGGATCTCCTTGGCCATGAAGTGGCGGTAATTGGCCTTGTCGACCAGCGAGGTCGAGGCGGCGTGCTTGGTCTTCTCGCGCTGGACGGCATGGCCGTCCTTGTCGAAGATCGAAGCGCTCGTATGGGTCAGCACGACCCAGTCGCCGTCCTCGAGATAGCTGATCGTGTCGGTGAACGGCCCGAGCGCGATGGCGTCGGAGCCGAGATACATCTCGCCGTCACCATAGCCGATCGCGAGCGGCGGACCATTGCGGGCGCCGATCATCAGATCGTCCTCGCCGGCGAAGATGAAGCCGAGCGCGAACGCGCCGCGCAGACGTGCCAGCGTCAATTTCACCGCTTCCACCGGCTTGTTGCCGCGCGTGAGCAGATCGTCGACGAGATGCAGCACGATTTCGGTGTCGGTCTGGGTGTGGAACACCGTGCCTTTCTTTTCGAGCTCCTCGCGCAGCTCGCGGAAATTCTCGATGATGCCGTTGTGAACGACGGCGACGCGCTCGGTCGCGTGCGGATGGGCATTGTTCACGGTCGGCTTGCCGTGGGTGGCCCAGCGGGTGTGACCGATTCCGGTCGTGCCCTTGAGCGGATCGGCCTCCAGCCGCTTCTCCAGATTCTTCAGCTTGCCCTCGGCGCGTCGGCGCTCGAGATGCTTGCCTTCGAGCGTGGCGACGCCCGCGGAGTCATAGCCGCGATATTCAAGACGTTTGAGCGAATCCACCAATTGCTCTGCAACCGGTTCGCGCCCGAGAATGCCGACAATCCCGCACATGCGGATCAATATCCCCCAAATCGTCGAAAAATCGCCTAAACGACGCGCTCGGTTTTTAGCGAAGTTCCTAAGGAACCAGATACTCAATAATTATTGCTGATTGAGACAGCACCGACGGCAACGCGCCTCGCCTGCGTCGAACTGGCTGAGCCTTAAACCGCGCGCATTAACTTGTTGTCAACGAATTTGGCCAACCCTTGCGTACCAAGGAGAGAGGCCATGAAAGGCTCATCCAACCGCAAAGGTCTGTCATCAATGTCGGTGAGCGCCAGCGAGACCACCGGCACGCACCTTGCGCATTGGCCGCCGCCCCAGCGCGGCAAGGAAAGCAAGCCCGTCTTCATCAAGCACGCCGCCGGCGAGCCGGCCAAGCGTGCCAAGGCGCGCGGCTGGCGACTGACTCGCGCGATCTTCTCGGAATTCGCCGACGACGAATAGCGGCGCTCATTTCGCCGGCTTCTTTTCAAGCTTCTTGCCACCCGTCTTCATCTCGCGATAGCGCGCCGCACCACCGTCGCGGATGGTCTGCGGGCTACGCTCCAGCGCCATGGCGTCATCAGGCACGTCGCGCGTGATCACCGAGCCCGAGCCGATATAGGCGCCGTTGCCGATGGTCACCGGTGCGACCAGCGAGGAGTTGGTGCCGACGAAGGCGCCCTGCCCGATGATCGTCTTGTGCTTCTTGAAGCCGTCGTAGTTGCAGGTGATGGTGCCGGCGCCGATGTTGGAATTGGCGCCGATTGTGGCGTCGCCAATGTAGGAGAGGTGGTTGACCTTGACGCCGGCCTCCAGCGTCGCGGCCTTGGTCTCCACGAAATTGCCGATGCGCGCGCCGTCGCCGAGCGAAGTGCCGGGCCGCAGCCGCGCATAGGGGCCGATGGAGACCTTCTTGCCGAGCTTGGTCTCGACGATATGCGAGAAGGAATGCACCACCGTGCCGTCGCCGATCGAAACGCCGGGGCCGATCACCACGAAGGGCTCGATCGTGACGTCCTTGCCGAACACGGTATCCGCGGCAAGATAGACGGTTTCGGGCGCGATCAGCGTGACGCCGGCCTCCATCGCCGCTTTCCGCAACCGCGCCTGCATCACGCTTTCGGCCTCGGCGAGCTGCGCCTTGGTGTTGATGCCACGCACTTCGTCCTCGCTGGTTTCGATCACCACGGCATCCCATCCCTGTTCACTGACAATGCCGACCGCGTCGGTCAGATAATATTCGCCCTTGGAATTCGCATTGCCGATCTTGTCGAGGATCCCGAGCGCGCGGCGGCCGTCGATCGCCATGACCCCGGCATTGCAGAGGTCGATCCTGCGCTCCTCGGCGCTGGCATCGGCCTGCTCGCGGATCGCGACCAGGCGGTCGCTCTCGACGATGAAGCGGCCATAGCCGGTGGGATCGGCAGCGCGGAAGCCGAGCGCCGCAATCGCGGCGCCTTTGGCCAGCGGCGCGCGCAGCCGCGCAAAGGTCTCGGCCGAGATCAGCGGCGTGTCGCCGAACGCAATCAGCAAATCGTCCACGCCCCGCGCAATGGCATGACGCGCCGCCAGCACCGCATGCGCGGTACCGAGCCGTTCCTGTTGCACGAAGGTGAGCGCGTCGGGGCGGATGCGCTTTGCTTCGTCCGCCACCGCCTGATGGTCGGGTCCGATCACGACTGCGAGCGAGGTGCCGGTTCCCCTGGGCGCCGCGGCGAGCACGTGGGCGAGCAGGCTCTGGTGCGCGACCGGATGCAGCACCTTCGGCAGGTGTGAGCGCATACGCGTGCCTTCGCCGGCGGCGAGCACGATCGTGAGGCTGGAACGGGCGGTCATCGCAATCCTGTCAATCGGCCGAATCAATCGGCGCCAGCGGGCGACGGCCGCCCTGATGAGCTATGGCCTTGCTACCCCCGCAAACGCCCGGAGTTCAAGTGCGACACGCTTTTCCTGTTAATGTTCCCTGATTGATTCGGGGAAGCCGGACAGGGGTTGGGCACTTAACGTTCATGGCAAAGGATTCCGACCCACTGGCGGATGCCTTCGGCGCCAAGGAGACCGGCGGGCTGTTCTCCGGACTTGTGGCCGAGGAGAGTTCGTTCGATCGCGGCATGATGTGGCGGCTGGGCTCATGGGGCGTGGCGGCCGTCGGCGCCGTTGTGATTGCCGTGTTCGCCAACCAGGCCCAGCTCGGCTGGCGGCGCGATCAGGTTGCGTCCGCCGATCTCGCGCGCCAGGCGGACCGGCTCCAGATGCTGACCAAGGAGAGCCAGAACGAGGCCCGCCGGCTCGCCTCCGCCATCGAGACGCTGAACACCGATCGCGACCGGCTCTATTCGCGCGTCACGGTGCTGGAGCAAGGGCTCGATTCCGTCACCGGCGCCATCGCCAAGCAGACGACAACACCGCCGCAGGCGTCCGTTGCGAAGCCGCAGGACGCGCCGGCTTTGATCGGGCCGCCGGCGCCCGGCATCGCGCCGGTCGCCTCGACACCGGCTCCGGCCAACGACAAGCCGCGCGCCGAGGCCGCAAAGGAGCCGTCGAGTCCGCCGCCGCAGAGCGCGGCCGCGGCCTCGCTCGTCGCGCAATCTCCGGCGACGACGGCGCCACTGCCGATGCTTCCGCTGGTCCCGTCCAAATCGATCATGGCGCCGCCCGATCCGGCCGCCCCGAAACTGGTTCAGCCCGAGGCCACTGAGAAGGTTGCCGAGAAGAAGCCCGATCCGGCGCCCGCGCCGATCGAAGTCGCTGCGGCACCAGCCAAGCCGCCGGAGGCCGCCGAAAGCGAGGCTCCCGCGATTGCGGTCCAGCAGACGCGCTTTGCGATCGATCTCGGTGGCGCCAACTCGCTCGACGGCCTGCGCGCATTGTGGCGCGGGCTCACCAAATCCAATCCCGAAATCGCAGCGCTGCGGCCGATCATCATGATCAAGGAAGGCAACACCGCCCTCGGCATGCAGCTCCGCCTCGGTGCCGGCCCGCTGATCAACGCCGCGGCTGCAGCAAAACTCTGCGCCGGCCTCGCCGAGAACGACCGCCACTGCGAGACGACGGTGTTCGACGGCCAGCGGCTGTCAATGCGCGGCGGCCAGGAAAAACAAGAGAAGACTCAGGATCGAGTCCAAGAGAAGAACTCCGACAAGGCCCAGGACTCGGTGCCGCAAGCCGAAACCGCCCCGGCGCCCGCGCCCGCCGCCAAGCCGGACAAGCATCGCCGCAGCTATTCCTCAAAACGCTCGTCGAAGCGTGAGGAGCCCGCGCCTGCTCCTGCGGCGCAGCCGGCCGCACAGCCGAAGCCGGAGACCGCGTCGGCGGGATCGACGCTGTCATCGTTCTTCAGGCGGTAGGCGCGGCATCCACTCTGTGGCGGTGAAGACGGTCCCGCGGCCGACGTATCAGATGATACGAAGGCCTCCGACCCGAAACGGCAGTATCCGCGACGAACATGATTCGGAGCGGAGATGGCGGACGAGACGTTTCTGCGCCAGCACCTCGCGCTCATCCGCGAGCTGGCCGAACAGGCCGACCCCTATATCAAGAAGCGATTGCTGGCCTTGGCGGAAAAATACGAACGTCGGCTGAGGGACCAGAACCGGCCGATGCAAACTCGCCCTTGAGAGCTCATTGGCGCGCGCAATCACCTACTCGATGCGGGCCTTTTCCTTCAGGTCGCGAATGCGGTTCTCAGCTTCATCCTTCGACCGGACGAGCTCCGACCAATCCTCGACCCGAGCTTCCTTGCTCAGCCTCTTGAGTTCGTCCAATTGCTGCTGGGTTGGCTTTTCCATGCTCGCTCCTTGCATGCAGCATGCGTTCGTGCGGTCACACCATTCAGAACCGGCGCGACCCCAGCCTGTTCCTGGATATCTTGGGGCCAGGCGCGGCCGCCTTGCTCGTCCCGGAACGGCCCGCGACCGACATAAACTCACCTTCCCTGTTGCCCCGTTCCACCTTCCCGACCATATTGCCGCCATGACAAAAAAGCCCTTCCGCCTCACGCCCTACCAGGTGCAGTTCCTGATCGTCGTCGGCTTCGCATCCGTCGGCTATGCGCTCTATCTGCGCTACCTCGGAATCGAAAACTCGCAGGTCGGTCTCGCCTGCGACGCCGGGCTTCAGACCCTGGTCTGCAAGGCGCGCTCGGTCTCGACCGTGCTGTTCAAGAATTCGGTGTTCGGCATTGTCGCGCTGGTAGTGGCAACGCTGAACCTGATGCGGCCGTCGATCGTGCTGCTCACCGTCGGCATCATCGCCGCCGGCCTCGGCATCGTGCTCTACAATGTCGTGCTGTCGGGCCTGGCGATCGGCCTGCTCATTCTTGGATTTGCTCGGCCCGCGCCCGCCACAGCGTGAGCGCGAACAAGAGATAGATCGCGCAGGTCCACAGCGACTGCCAATTGTCGCGGCCCTCGTTGAAGAGCACATAGGCCGCCGACAGCGTCAGCACGCCGGCGAAGACCGACTCTGCGATCGGACGCTGGCCGATCTGCGGCCGGTTCAACATCAACAGCGCGAACGGCACCACCGCCATCGTCAGCGAGGCGTAGGGGAAGTCGTGGTAGCGCGGGTCGAACACGAAGCCGAGCGCGGTCTGCGCCGCGATCACCGCCGTCACTGCCAGCGTCAGACCCAGCACGGCGGTGAGCTTCGACCATTTCCGGCCCTCGCGCGGACCGAGCAGATCGAGGAAGGTCGGAAGGCTGCGGCCGATCACCATCGCCTGCGCGCAGAAGATCGGCGACAGGATGCCGGCCGCGAGCAGCGTGCCCCAGAGCAGCCAGCCGCCGATGCCGTAGCTCTCGTAGTACATCTTGTCGGCGCCGATCCCGAGCAGGATGCCTGCCGAGGTCGCCGAGATCGCCACACCGAGCCAGGCCGAGAAGCGCGGCGTCCAGGGCCTGCGCCGCAACGTCAGGCCGGCGACAGCGAACACCAGCACGCAGAGGCCCATGCCGGCGCCCATATACCATTTCCAGTAAGGGAAATTGCTGATCGGCTGGCCCGGCGGATATTTCAGGCTCCGGCGCACCGAGTCATAGAGGCCCCAATAGCCGCCGACGGTGCCTTCCAGCTTGCGCTTCCACGGCTGGTCGTAAGACTCGATCAGATTGACGCGGAATTTCTGCGCTTTCGCGAGACTCAGGATCTCCGAGACCACGCGCGCCTGGTTGGTGCGCGACGGCAGCGCGCCTTCGCGCATGCGTCCTTCGCTCGGCCAGCCGGTTTCGCCGATCAGGATCTCCTTGCCGGGGAACGCGACGGCCATGCGCTCGCGGATCTGTTCGACGTGGGAGGCGGCAAACTTCGCCTTGACCGGGAAGTCCTCCCAATAGGGCAGGATGTGGATCGTGACGAAGTCGACGGCGTCATAGATCTCGCGATTCCTGAGCCAGAACTCCCAGACATCGGCATAGGTGACGGGCACGCTGACCTGCGCCTTCACGGAGCGGATGATGGAGACGAGGTCCGCGGTCGTCATCTCGCCGCGCAACAGCACTTCGTTGCCGACGATGATGCTGGTGATGATTCCGGGGAAATCCTTGGAAAGGCGAATGGCGAGCGCAGCCTGCTCGAAATTCTTGGTGCGGTTGCTGGAGAGCCAGATGCCCTGGAGCACCTTCAGCCCGCCGATCCGGGCCGCGATCGCCGGCACCTGGTCGAGCCCGTTCTCCATCGAATAGGTGCGGACGCAGTCGGTGATCTCCTTGAGCTGGCGCAGGTCCTGCTCGATCTGGTCGGCCTCGATATGAGTCCATGCGTTCAGCGGCGACTGCTCGCCGCGGAACGGCGCGTAGGAGACGCATTGGACCTTGTCGGCGGGATCGATCGGGGCGCGCGCGAGCGAGATCGGCGTGGCAAGCCACCACCACACGGCAGCGATCGCACCCAATGAAACGAGCAGAAGCGCCAGTGGCGTACGAAGAGAAATCGGTTCCGTCCTCCGCGAAGGGCCGTCGATTACCTGCTAGCACGCCATCTGCCAAGGGGGTGACTCCGTTATGGATCCTTCCCTCCCCTGAGGAATTTACCTGCGGCCGTTCGACCGAGGCCTAGGATCGTGACTTTGCTGGACAAAATTCCAGATTCAGGCCATGGACTCGGGAGGACTTTTCCGCCGCATTGGAGACCCATTTGGACGCCATCACGCAGGCGCATCCGCGAAGGTCCTGACGCGGACGGTCAATGGTATATTGGGGAATTCATGCGGCAACGGGTGTTCGAGTTACGAAATGCGGTCCTGCGGCAGTTCGCCGCCACCTTGGCCGTTTCTTCCCTTGTCATCCTGATGGGTATCGGCGCGGCCTCCGCCCAGAGCGGCACGCCCGCCCCCGACCAGAGCAAGGCAGCCGCCCAGCCCGCCGATGCCGCCGCCAAGGATGCCGCCCAGAATCAGCGCCGCACCGACGAATTCGCCGAAGCAGCCCAGGTCATCGGCGGCCCGGCTGGCAACCCCGAATGCGTCTGGCTCGGCCGGCGCGTGGTGCGGCTGATGTGGCGGGACGACCTCGATACCGCATTCCGCCATCTCGACCTCTACGACCGTTTCGGCTGTCCCGGCGGCCACATCCAGGCCGCGTTCCGCTGCCTGACCCGCTTCGGCGGCCAGATCGATCCCAAGGTCGCCGAGACCCTGGACAGCCGTGTGCACGCTTGCTGGATCAACCCGGCGTCGCAGCCGCAACAGGCGGCAGCCGCGGCCTCGCAGCCTGCAGCGCCGGCCGCCGGCAATGCGCAGCCGCAGCCGGCCGCGAGCCCCTCGCCGGCGGCAAGCGCGTCACCGGCGCCCCCGAAATAGCCGCGATTGTTTCAGCCTGCGTTCAGGAACGATCGGCGATAGAGGCAATTGGCACTGCTGCGAATTTCGAGATGTGCATGCCCTCATACGGTCATGAGGCGATGACAGTTGTGAAACCGCGCGGCAGAGGTATGCTCCATTTGCCGCGGACTTGGTCGGATCTCGGGGTCGGATCCGCTTCCCTGCCCCCTCAGCCCCTTTTGGTTTAGCCGCGATGCGGGTTGTCGCCGCCGTTCTGTTGCTTGTGTCCGCGCTCCACGCCGGCCTCTGGGGAGTCTTGCGCGACAAGGAACCCGCGCCCGACTTCAAGGGCTTGCTGCCCAGCGTCTCCTACGCGCCGTTTGAGGGCTCGGCTCATCCCGACATCGACAACATTCCGACGGTGGAGAAAATCCGCGCCGACCTGAAGACGCTGTCGACGATGACCCGCGCGATCCGTCTCTATTCGTCCACGGGCGGCGTGGAACTGGTGCCGCCGATCGCGGCCGAGTTCGGCCTCAAGGTCACCGTCGGCGCCTGGATCGACAAGGACAAGGATCGCAACGAGCGCGAGATCAAGGCCGCCATCGAGCTCGCCCGCAAGAACAGCAATGTCAACGGCGTCGTCGTCGGCAACGAGGTGATCTACCGCGGCGAGCAGAAGGTCGAAGACCTCATCGAGATGATCAAGAAGGTCAAGGGCTCGGTCCGCGTGCCCGTCACGACCGGTGAAATCTGGAACATCTGGCGCGACAATCCCGACCTCGGCTCCAACGTCGACTTCATCGCCGCCCACGTGCTGCCCTATTGGGAAAACTTCCGGTCGGACCAGGCGGTCGACCAGGCCGTCGACCGCTACAATCTGTTGCGTAACCTGTTCCCCGGCAAGCGCATCGTGATCGCCGAGTTCGGCTGGCCGAGCGCGGGTTACAATTTGCGCAACGCCGACCCAGGTCCGTTCCAGCAGGCATTGACCCTGCGCAACTTCGTCAGCCGCGCCGACGCCATCGGCATGGAATACAACATCGTCGAGGCCATCGATCAGCCCTGGAAATACTTCGAAGGCGGCGTCGGTCCGTACTGGGGCATCCTCAACGCCAGCCGCGAGCCGAAATTCGCCTGGACCGGCCCGGTGCAAAATCCCGACTATTGGAAGCTGATGGGTGTCGCCCTCCTGGTCGGTATCCTGCTGTCGCTGCCGATCCTGCGGCTGCAGCAGCCGACGGCGAAGCAGGCGTTCCTGCTGTCGGCCACCGCCAATGGCGTCGGCGCCTGGGCCGCCACCGTGTTCGCGTTCTGGAACGGGCACTATTTCATCTTCGGCTCCGCCTTCGCGCTCACGCTCGGCATGATCCTGCTTGTTCCCCTCGTGCTGATCGCGATGGCGCGCATCGACGAGATCGCGGCCGTCGCGTTCGGCCGGCCGCCGCAGCGGCTGCTCGCGAAAGGCAAGCCGGTCGAGAACGTGCCCGAGAATTACTTTCCGAAGGTCTCGATCCACATCCCCGCTTATTTCGAGCCGGTCGAGATGCTCAAGCAGACGCTCGATGCGCTGTCGCGGCTGAACTATCCGAACTACGAATGCGTCGTCATCATCAACAACACGCCGGACCCTGCCTTCTGGCAGCCGATCCAGGATCATTGCCGCGCGCTCGGTGAACGCTTCAAGTTCATCAATGCCGAGAAGGTGCAGGGCTTCAAGGCCGGTGCGCTCCGCATCGCGATGGACCGCACCGCCGTCGACGCCGAGATCATCGGCATCCTGGATGCCGACTACGTCGTCGATCCCGACTGGCTCAAGGACCTCGTGCCGGCGTTCGCCGATCCCAGCGTCGGCCTGGTGCAGGCGCCGCAGGAACATCGCGACGGCGACCTGTCGATCATGCACTACATCATGAACGGCGAATATGCCGGCTTCTTCGACATCGGCATGGTCCAGCGCAACGAGACCAACGCCATCATCGTGCACGGCACGATGTGCCTGATCCGCCGCGCCGCGATGGACATGGCCGGCGGCTGGTCGTCCGACACGATCTGCGAGGACAGTGATCTCGGCCTTTCGATCCAGCAGCTCGGCTGGACCACGCACTACACCAACCACCGCTACGGCCAGGGCCTGCTCCCCGACACCTACGAGGCCTTCAAGAAGCAGCGTCACCGCTGGGCCTATGGCGGCCTCCAGATCGTCAAGAAGCACTGGCGGAACTTCCTGCCCGGACGGAGCCGGCTGACGCCCGACCAGAAGCGCGAATATGGCCTCGGCTGGTTGAATTGGCTGGGTGCCGAAAGCCTCGGCGTGGTCGTGGCGCTGCTCAACCTCGTCTGGGTGCCGATCGTCGCCTTCGCCGACATCGCCATTCCCGACAAGATCCTGACGCTGCCGATCATCGGCGCCTTCATCGTCTCGCTCGCGCACTTCATGTCGATGTACCGCGCGCGCGTCGCGATCAAGCCCGGCCAGATGCTGGGCGCGATGATCGCGGCGATGAGCGTGCAGTGGACGGTGTCGCGCGCGGTGGCGCAGGGACTGATCACCGAGCACATCGCGTTCGCGCGCACGTCCAAGGGCGGCCTGTCCAGGATGTCGATCGAGTTCCAGGCGTTCTGGGAGGCTGTGATCGGCGCCCTGCTCCTGATCGGCGCCGGCGTGCTGGTGGCCTCCAACAGCTATCGCCAGATCACCGAGATCTACATCTTCGCCGGCGTGCTGGTGCTCCAAAGCCTGCCGTTCCTGGCTGCGGTCGCGATCGCCATCCTCGAGCTCAGCCGCATCAACTCGTTCCAGTTCTGGCGCGACAGCGCGATCCGCACTGCCGAGCTGATCGGCCTGCGCCCGGTCGCGCTACCGACCCCCGCCGGCACGCCGCAGCAAGTGCCGGTGCCGAGCGAGGTCCGGCGAGAAGCGAACTGACGGGGCTCCAAACGCGGCATCCGGCCCATGGGCGGACGTCGCGGGTTCTTCGGCGTGGATGGCGGCCCGCCATTCCGGTTGAAAATCCCGGCTCAAGCATTGGAAACGGCGAGCGAATTCCCGCTGTTGCCTTCAACTTCGGCAACCACCCGAGCTATTGACCTCCGCGCCCCATCCCCCTACACAGCGCGGGCCGAAAGCATGATCCGGAAACAGCCGGTTTTTCCGCAACGCTTGCGTCGATGTGGCGGCAAGACATGCTTTTCCAAATGACCGAAGACGATGGCGATTTCTTTGAAGCCATCAGCGGCCATGGGAGCGCGTAGCTCAGCCGGTAGAGCACGTGACTTTTAATCACGGGGTCCTGGGTTCGAGCCCCAGCGCGCTCACCAACCAAATCAATATGTTAGATCGAAACAGCGCTCTCCGACAAAACCTCTGTGTCTGCACTGTGTCTGCACTGTGTCTGCAAATCGATTGCCGCTGTAGACACAGCTTGCCGGCCGCATTGAGCGCGGTTTGATGGGGCATTCCCGCCCTCCCGACGAACCGTCAATTGCTCCCCGTCACCGCCTGCGTTTTGATGGCCGGATGCGAGAGCAGAAGATCACCTTCGGCGAGCTGCGCGAGATGTGCCTGAGCGGCGTCTTGGTCTGGTGCCATTGCGGCCATCACGTCGCGGTCAGCGCCGACACTTGGGGCGATGAAATGAGGCTGAGCGAGATCGAGGAGCGCTACGTCTGCTCCGCCTGCGGCGGGCGCGGCGCCGATGTCAAGCCCGACTGGAGCACCAAGGGTCACGCCGTGCTGGGGCGGACGAGAGATCAGTTGCACACCTCTTGGTTCATGCCCCAGCTCCCAGCCCCGTGCTTACCTTGTTGATAAACTTCCAGATGGCAACCCGGGCGAACCGGCCGACAGCCAGCGCCGTTACAGACCATCTGACCGCCGCCCTGAGGCTTCGCTGGCGCAATTTCGACCTGCTTCCGTTGATCATCCCGCTTCCTATTCTCATCCTGCGTAGTAGCTGGCTTCCTCGCTTCCGCCTTCTCACACTCGTTATTGTCGTTGACGCGATAGCCCGCGCGGCAGGTAATCTTCACGCAAGTGTCGCCATCGGCCCTGAAACCGTGGTCGCAGATCAGCGGGCAGACCCGGCCCGGCTTGGCCTTGATCGCATCGAGAGCGTCGAGGCTCGCGAGCTTGGCGTCGAACTTGGTTCCGGCGTACTTGTTGAAGATCGAGAGCGATCTCTGTGATGAGGCATTCCAGTCTCCGTCAGCAGCGGCGGATAGACATCCGACCCGGCGCAGCTCGGACTGCACCAGTTTTGCGGTCTCCTGCGGAGACAAGTTCGGCGGCGATGAGGTCGGCGCAAGGGCCGCGACCTTCTGCTCGCTCTCGCTCTGGTCCTTCTTCTCGGCCGCCAGTTTTGCGGCTTGATCAGCTGCCGCCTTGTCGCTCGCGATCCTCTCAGCCAGAGCTTTCTCGGCAGACTGTTTGTCGGCCAGCGCCTTGGCGACTGCTGCCTCGGCGTCCTTCCTTCGCTGCTCGGCAGCGACGGCTTTCGCCTCTTCGACCTGCTTGGCCTTCTCGGCAGCAAGCCGAGCGTCCTCGGCAATCTTTGCGGCGGCAGCCGCTTTGTCCTGCTCGGCCTTCTTGGCGCGGTCCGCCGCAAGCCGGGCCTTCTCATCCTCGGCCTGCCGAGCCTTATCGGCGGCAGCGGCGCGCGTCTGCTCGGCTTCGATCTTCCTCAACTGGACCTTGGCGAGATCAGCATAGAAGCCATCCGGGTACGTCCGCAGGAAGGCCTGCCATGCGTCTCTCTCGCCTGCCTGCAATGCCAGCTCGTAGTCTCTGCGAACCGCATCCTGAGGGCTTGCCTGCGGTCCAGGAGCGACTGCCGGCTTCGCCGGGACCAGCGGGACGTCGTCGCCACCCAGCGAGCCGTACACATAGGGCTCCTGCTTGTAGCCGGTGTTCTTGAGGACGTCGTCGCGGACGAACCCGAAGGCCTTGCGCAGGTCGAGGCCTGGCGTCGGCAGACGCTCGACCAAGGCCGTGGAGAATGGGCTGTTCCTGGAGTCGCCATCCGAGGCGGTCGAGCCGGCCTTGGCGGCAAAAGCGATCATGGTGTTCGGACTGGTTGGCTCGATCTTGGCAAGCCCGCGTCCGATCGCGCGCGAGGCGACTGTGCGCTTCATGGTCTTGGCGAACGGGTTGTCGCGGCAGGCGTCCAGGATGACGAGCCTGAGCTGCTTGGCCGGCTCGATCGCAAACAACACCCGATCGAGCGGGAATGTCTCATCGAACACGTCTGTGTCGGTCTCGAGCGCGGCGTCCGTGGGGATGAGGTAGTTGTTGCCGTCCAGCTCGATACCGTGGCCAGCGTAATAGATCACGGCCACATCCGCATCCCGCGCCTTGGCGCCGAACTCGCGCAGGGCTTTGCGCATCTCGACGACGCTGAGATCGAGCTTGGTATCGACAACGTCGAAGCCGGCCTTCTTGAACATGCCGCCGACTAGCGTCGCGTCGTTCACGGGATTGGCGAGCCGGGGCACGCTCTTGTAGGCGGAGTTGCCGATCACCAAGGCAACGCGGCGCTCGGCCTGCGCAGGAGCGGCGCCGAGCCAGACGCTGAAAAGGAACAATCCCAAAAGCCGAAGCGCGCCCATAAATGTCCCAAATCACAATGTGATCAGAGTATTCGGACCCTCTCGGAAGGCAAGCGGCTGGTCTGTGACCATCGTCACAATCCGGTCCTGAGCTGTGCTCGGAAAATGCGCGGGCTGACGGTCCGGGTCTATGAGTGCCGGTGCGGCGACCGCACTTGGACTGAGGACAAGGAATAAGGCCGCCTCAGCGGACAGCTTTTTTTCGCATGAGCCTTACCCCTCACGCGGGAACGGAACGATCCCCATGGCAGCGCAATTGCTCCTCTTTCGTAGGAGTTGCGTCATGCGTCATGCGCCGTCGATTGTGCCGCTGGATCGGCTCGACCGTGAGATTTACCTGGTGCTGGAAGACTTCGGCGCGCGCGCCGGCTGCTCCTGGCGCGAGACCGACGAGCAGGACACCGACGTCGAGACCATCATCCGCGACCTGCTCTCCGGGCAGTATGCCTATCCGGTCCGTATTGTCGCCTTCAACGCGATCGAGGGCTGGTCTCGCGATGCCACCAGCGAGATCGCAGATGAGCTTGCCGTGCGTGTCACGAGTAGCGAGATCACTCCGGCCTTGCAGGCCTTCGTCCAGGCCAATGCTTCCCGACCGTTTGCTGTACAACTGGCGCTTCCTCTACGGGGCGCCGCCTGACAGCAAATCTGCGATCACGATGTTGCGTGGGATTGATGCGATAACAGTGCGCTAAACAAGCACATTGATCGGAAGTTCGCGCTTCACCTCCGCCTGATTTTTTGGTACCAAATAAAATGAAACCGGCAAAAAAGATTCGTGCCAAAAAACATCGCGGCCGCCCCGCGACTGGTCAGGGCGTCCAGATCGGCACGCGCTGGCCGGAGGCGACTGTCGTTCAGATCGACGCATGGGCGTCGCGGCAGGAGGACACTCCGGCTCGCTCTGAATCCATCCGTCGGCTGGTGGAGATTGGCTTGGGCAAACCCGCCCCTGCCCAAGGGGTCACGTCTGCCGCCAAGGCCTCGTCCGAGCGGGCTCGGGAAATGGCGGGCAACGCGATCGACAAGCTCAAAGACAACAAAGCGAGCCCGGATGACCAGGCCAGCCGCAAGCGGCGGCTCGTCAAGGGGCCCGAGGAATTCCAGAACGTTCGACGCGACCGGCCAAATCGAAAATGAATTGACCGGCGACCGCTTGGTCAATCTCGCCTGAAGGCAAAAAGCAAATGATCAAACCCAAACGTTCGGCCGAGCAACAAGTCGCGGACGAAGCCGAGCGACGGACCCTCAATCCAATAGGATCGAGGCAGACGATAGCCGACAGTCAAGCCACGCCGGAGTTTCAGGAAAACCTCAAACGCCTGAAGTCCGAGCGGCTGGAGCGTGAGGCTAAGCTAAATCCGAAGCGCAAGGTCTGATTTGAGCTTACGCCCCTTCGCCTCGCCTGGTTGGGCCGGTCGGGAGAACGGGCCGCGTCGGATGGAGGGTGCAAAAGGTCATGGGAATGTTGAACCGACGGTGGATGATCTTCCTGCTGGTTTCCGTGGTGGTTGTTTGCTCCATCTTCGCGGGCACCCGGTACTATCTAAGCAAATGCCATGGCATGGATGCGTGCGCGGCCGCCGAAGCCGAGAGCCATGAGCGAGATAAGCCAACCGAGCCACAATAGTTTTCGGGTGAAAAGCCGGCCTGCAATAGCGGCTCCGGAGCCGCGGCGGGCGCAAGGTCGAAGGTGCTAATCCACCGTTTTACAACCTGGGGAAAACTGCCTTCAGGTCAGCGCGCCTGCATTTTCCGAATCGCCTGTGCGTGCTCGCTAACTCAGAGATGTTCTGATTGTGGGGGGCGCGTGAGCCAGTTTTTGTCCGTGCTGCTGCTGGCGACCGCTATGACTCTGACCCTGTGTTTCGGGGTGGCAGCGTGGCGCCAATCCGCTGTGAGAGACGTCGATATCACTGCCACCATTCCCCATCAGGAAAACGGCTGGCGAGCGAGGCCGACGAACTAAAGCACCTTCTGTTGCCGTATCCTCCGTAGCTCTACCCCTTCGATGAACGGTCTATTGATCTCGCGCTAGGGCCTGTACCCATAACTGGATACGCGTGAATGCCAGCGCGCCGCTGATCGTAGCAATCAACGACCATGTCGAGCAGATCACCGGTAACGGACAAAGCTGCACGGACCGCACCACCGCTGCCGATGAAGTCGCCGTCGAATTCGCGAACGATAATCAGGAGACCGCGACGCCGGACTACACCACGCCGCCGAAGTCGATGCCTTCCTTGGCGAGCGCCTCGGCTTCCTCGGCGGACGTTGTCGGCTTCGTATCGAGGTAGGGGAGCTCGGTCGCCGGCAGAATCGTGCGGATGTTCTGGCCGTCTGTCCGCGTGATGCGCGCAATCCAGCGCTTGGGCCCGTGCTCAAATCGTTCGATATGGTACTGCTTGTACGTAATCATGACTTCCGGACGCAACTGACGCTGAGACAGGCGTTGTTGTATCCAATATAGCACCGTCGTCCAACGATTTCTTAAAGCTAGGTCGAGGCCTGCGCGTGGACCGGCGGAGCTCGTCATCGCGACCCCGCGGCCAGCATCGCGCACGCAGCCCCAGATGATTTGCTTGAGTGATTTGCTTGACTTGCCTTCAGCTTTCGGGGGCTGAAACTGTCGCCGGCGTGCTGAGCGGAGCGCCTCCAACCGAAACCGGCCCGACCGATTTCGACTGCCGGGCGATCCGTTTGCGGATGGCGGCGGACAGCCCATAGCGCGCATGCGCTCTTCGAACGGAGGACGTGACGTCCGACATCATGGTGTTTTGCAGCGCGTCGATCTTCGCGATCAGCGTGGACAGCTGGGAAGATACCTTCTTCACATCGACCCGTTCGTCCGTGATGCTCTGTCGCAGCGAAAGCAGCACCATCGAATCCGCCTGCAGCACAGCCGCGTTTTGCTGCAGTGCCTGGTTGCTCTCCTGCAGCGAAGCCGTGTGTTGCTGCTGGGTCGACTGAATATCCTTCAAGGCAGCGACAACCGGATCCGGCTTTGGCGCTGAAGCCTCTTGCCGCGGTAGCAGATCAGCCAGGCTGCTCAGATTCAGCGATGGCACGCCGGAGGGCCATGTGTAGATCGCCGCCGCGCCGTTGATGGCCAGGGCACATACCGACAGTGCCATGACCGACGTCCGGCTGGACCGCTTGACCGGTTCTGGAGCGTCCGAGCTTGCGGGTTCGTCGGCCGCGATGGCCGCAGCCAGTGCTGCAGGGTCGAGCTGTTCGACAAGGCCTTGGGTTTCGAAAGTCGCGGTCATGGCATTGACCCCAAATGAGAGCAATAGGAAGCCGTCGCCGGAACGTCCTCGCGACGGCTCCCTTACGCAGCACCCATCTACAACTGTCTAAAATTGTGGGCTTTTCAGCTTAATTCCACGTTAGCGGCCGCGGCCTTCCGCAGACCCCGCCACCCCGGCCGACTACGGGGTCCGTGCGACGGACATGACTCGCATGCCGTACAAGAGCTCCTCCCGATCCCGGGACGTCGCCAAGGCCGGAAGCGGATTTTCCGAATTTGGCAGACTACCCCTGTTTTGCCCGACGCGTCAACCGGCGTCTCAACCGGATGCAAGACCGCCGTGCGCCAAAAAGAAAGCGTTGCGCCAGCAGGACTTAGCTACTGTGCATGGGGTTGTTTTCGCGGTTTTGTATCCCAGTCCCAAAAGCCGCGAGACAACCCGCTCAAAAAGTGTAGGATTCGACAAAACAGGGAGGAGCGGCATGTTTGAAATCAGCGGTTTCGACACGGCAGGAATCGTCAGCCTCAAGCGGCTGTCACTCACCGCCGCCCTCAAGAAGGCCAAGGAGCTCATCGCCGACGGATGCTGGGGCGTTCAGGTGATTGGTCCAGGTGGCCAGGTCTACACCTCGTTCGAGGAGCAAGCCGCGTAGTCGCCCGCCTTTCGGCAGCATTCGGAAACCACCCGCCCATCCGATCGCGCGTCGCGCGCTCTGGCCGTGGCTGTGACTCGGACGTGAAAACCCCAGCGCCTGGTGGAGCGCTGGGGCGTTTTCAAAATATCAATTGGTCAAGCAATGAAGCCTTCGTAGCAGCGATCTCGACAACCGCTTGTGAACCGCTTCACACAGACTTCGATCTTTCCACACCTTGACGATGCTCAACGGCCGCGCCGTGCCGTTGCCAATCAACTCGTTTGGGAGCACGCTCTCTCCAGGCGCGCAGACGCCGCTCAGGGAGAAAGCCATGAAGGACACGGGCCTGGATCACCGCCACCGCGACAAGGATGGCGCGATCAGCAAGAAGCACGGCAACACGCTGGTCGGTACGTTGCGCAAGATCTACGGTAAGGGTTTTGCCGCCGGTTATCCGGATACGACTGAACTCAGCGAGGTCTTGCATCAGCTGAACGAGACCTCGCTGAGCCAGCTGCGTCGCGATCACGACACCGGGCATCTCGGCCACAAGATCGACCACGTCCCGAAGTGAGCGCCTCCCCTCGTCCCAACTTCAGGTAGTTGAAATCAACTCTGCCAGGTGCCGGCGACTTTCCGCGGACAGCTGCGCTGCCGGGTGTCTCGGCGAATTTGCCGTTTGAGCCCTTGCCGCCCGAGCGCTAGAATGAGCCTTTTAACGGAGGCTCATTTGAAACAGTTCATTATCATCACCGCCATTGCACTCGCCGTGACGGCTCCCGCCCGCTCGCAGGCCCTCGTCGATCCCAACAAGGTTGCTCCCGAATATCGCGAGGCGGCCGAGAAGCGGCGGGCCGAGCAGATGCGGCAGCGCGAATGCGCGCTGAAAGCGGATCTCGAGAAGGTTCTGCCCCGGGATCGCACCGTCTATCTCAACCATTGCCTGGAAACGATAGCAGCGAAGCAATAGGCGGCTGATTCAAGCGGCTTGAAGTCGCCGACGCGTTCAAGCTTTCTTCAGACATTTGGGATCACCTGACGATCCATTTCCATCAGTCATTGTCGATCGACCGCGCATGAGTTTCGTCCAGATTCAGTGCACGCGCTGCAAGACCGTGTTCCGCGATCGCGCGGGACGGTTGCAGGACGGCTATTCCAGGCAATGTCCGAGCTGCGAGGTGGTGCTGTTCTTCGCCGAGGATTCGCCGAACCCTCAGGTCAAGCAGGCCATGAAGCGCGCGCGCAAGGCTCGCAAGGAGCAGCGCGAAACCGAAATGGCCAGGATGTCCGCGCCGCAACCGCGCGCCAATTTTTCGCGGGCCCACACCGGACGGATACAGCTCTCGTCGGAGGACGGCGAGGACTAGCTCACCCGCGCTTCCGCGGAAACAGGCGGTCGCGGATATAGCGCGAGGTCGGCGTCAGGCGGATGCCGCGCGGCTTCTGCCAGACGGCGCGGTCGATCTCGTTCTTGTCGCCGATCGCGAGCCTTCCCTTGGCGCCCTTGGCGATGAAGATCGCGTCGCTCATCTTGCGGCCGGAGCGCTTGTTCCTGGTCGTCACTTCCTTCCAGAGGCTGATCCGGCCGAGCTTCAGCTTGGGCAACTCTTCCTTGATTTCCCGCCGCAGGCAGTCCTTGTCGGATTCGCGCGCGCGCTTGCGGCCGCCCGGGAACATCCACAGGCCGTCCGATCGGCGTCTGACCAACAATACCTTGCCGCGCTTGGCGGCAACCAGTTTGGAAGACTTCGCCATGTCCGCCGTAATCGAAAACAGAATCGAGCCCATCGTAACTTGTCTAGTCGGATAGACAAGTTCCGCCGCCAGCTCTGATCGAACCCGGCAGGCAGGCCGATCCCGCCGTTCGAGGCGGATCAGCCCTCGCCCGCCGCTGTCCCCGCCCGTGCCCCCGCCTCGGCCCGGTCCTCCGTCCTGATCCAGGCCATCATCATCTCCCAGGCCACCGACAGGATGATCGGGCCGATGAACAGGCCGACGATGCCGTGGGCGAGCGTGCCGCCGATCACGCCGACGAAGATGACGATGGTCGGCGTGGTCAGACCGCGCCCCATCACCAGCGGCTTCAACATGGTGTCGAGGAAGCCGACGACGACGAGAAACACGGTGAGCAGCAGCGCGGTGGTGACGTCCTTGGCGGTCCAGATCCAGATGATCACCGGCAGCAGCACCAGGAAGGCGCCGATCTGCACGATCGAAAGCAGCAGCACGATGAAGGCGAGCAGGCCTGCGCTCGGCACCGCCGCAAGCTTGAAGCCGATGCCGGCGAGCAATGCTTGCACGATCGCGACGCCGATCACGCCTTGCGCCACGGCGCGGATGGTCGCGCCCGCGAGCCCCAGGAAATGCTCGCTCTGTTCGGGCACGATGCGAAACAGGAAGCCGCGGCCGGCCGCAACCAGCCTCGGCCCGTGCGGAAACAGGAAGCCTGCCACGAACACCGAGACCAGGAACTGGAGCGTGCCGACGCCGGCGTCTCCCGCGAGCGACAATAGCGGTCCCGCCAGCGGCTGGAGATACGGCGCCACCTCGCGCAGCACCGCGCGGATGTTATTGTAGGCCTGCTCCCACAGATCGAATAGCCAGGGGCCAACGAGCGGCCACGATTTGAGCTGCTCCGGCGCCGACTGAAGCGCGAGGTCACCGGTGCCGAGCTGGTGCGCCAGCTCGCGCACGCCGTCCACTGCGCTAATGCCGAGCCAGGTCGCAGGACCGATGACGATGCCGAGCGTGATCAGGGTCAGGATCGCCGCTGCGGTCTTGGGCCGGCCGCCCAGGATCTTGGCGACCCAGCTGAAGGCCGGGTAGAACGCGACCGCGAGCACGCCGCTCCAGGCGAGGATCGGCACGAAGGGGCGGATGATCAGGAAGGTCCAGATGATCAGCAGGCCAAGCAGACCGACGCGGATCACGAGCTGGATGATGTCCTCGCCCGTCAGGAGCTGACGCAAACTTTTCACGGGCACGGCTTTCCTTGCGGCATTGACGCGGGTTCCGGCACTTGCGCGGCCCAGCGTTATTGCCAGCCGCGCACCCGGCGTCAAGACGATGGGGCCGGCCCGAGCCGGCGTTTAGGAACGCATCGGGCCATTCTGCATTCCGAGATGATGGCACGCCGCCCCCGAGAGCCCGTCACACACGCGGGAATTCACCGCGGCGTCCGCTTTTCGCTGAAGCCAAACGCCGCACCGGGCTATTGGCGCTACGCCTATGCCGTCGGCGACAGGGCCCGCTCCGGGCGCGTGCAAGGCAGGCTGCCGTTGCTCGCCATCCGGCGCGTGCAGATGCGCATCGACCGGGACATGCGGAGCATTAACGACGATTAACCGGATTTCGCTCGACCGGTTTACGCCGTTGCAAAGGCGCGCACCTACGCTTCCATCGAGGTCCCCCAAACCGCTTTCGGTGCAATGGCCAATACCATCTGGACGATCGAAGAATTCACCTGCGCGGGTTGCAGCATGAACTACACCGCGACGAGGGAGGAGCACGCCGAAGCGCATTCCGGCAGCTTCAAGTGCAGGATCTGCAGCGGCGTGGTGCACACCTGGTCGGGCAAGCACCATTTCTTCGGCTGGCAAGCGGTGAAGACCAATCCGCCCGTGTTCGGAAGGCGCTGGACCGGAGCCGGATGGTAGGCTGCTTCCAGCGGACCCAGACCCACTACTCCCGTCAACGCTGCCTGCCCGAACTGCGGCTTCTGCTACTCTGCGGCAATGGTTAAACTCGCCGCCCCGCAACTGAAGCCGACACGCAATGACCTCACCCTTCGTTCCCCAGATCGCCCTTTACCGCACCTGGCTCGCCGAACAGCGCGGCCTTAGCTTCGCCAGCTACGAGGAGATGCGGCAATGGTCGGTGCGCGATCTCGACGGGTTCTGGCACAGCATCTGGGACTATTACGATCTGCAATCGCCAACGCCGTTCGCGGCCGTGATCACCGAGCGCAAGATGCCCGGCGCGATCTGGTTTCCCGGCGCCCAGGTCAACTATGCCCGGCAGGTGTTCCGCCATGTGGATGCGGCCGACGCCGCCGGTCTTCCCGCGATCGTCAGCTGTGGCGAGGACGGCAAGCTTTGCGAGACGAGCTGGCCGGAGCTGCGGCGCAAGGCCGCTGCACTCGCACTGCATCTCAAAGAAAAAGGCATCAAGCCCGGCGACCGCGTCGCCGCCTATCTGCCCAACATCCCCGAGACCATCATCGCATTCCTGGCGAGCGCCAGCATCGGCGCGGTCTGGAGCGTGTGCGCGCCCGATATGGCCGCGCCCGCCGTGATCGACCGCTTCAAGCAGATCGAACCGAAAGTGCTGATTGCCTGCGACGCAGTCACCTATGCCGGACGCCGGCACGATCGCAAAGACGTTTTCGCCGAGCTGCGGCGATCGCTGCCGACCGTCGAGCACGTCATCCTGCACAGCCAAGCCGCCGCGCCCGCAGCGGCGGACGCCCTGCTCTCCGACATTGTCGCAACCAGGGGCGCGGAGATCGACGCGTTCGAGCCAGCGTGGCTGCCGTTCGATCATCCGCTCTGGATCGTCTATTCCAGCGGCACCACCGGCCTGCCGAAGCCGATCGTGCACGGTCATGGCGGCATTGTCATCGTGGTGCTGGCGCTGCTGGGATTGCACAACGATCTCGGCTGCTCCTATCACGAGAACTCGTTCGGCGAGCGCTATCACTGGTACTCTTCGACGGGCTGGATCATGTGGAACAGCCAGGTCGGCGGCCTGCTCAGCGGCACCACCTGCTGCATCTTCGACGGCAGCCCCGGCGGCGCCAGGGACAAGCCGGACTGGACCACGTTGTGGCGCTTCGTCGCTCAATCCAAAGCGACCTTCTTCGGTGCGGGCGCCGCGTTCTTCGCCAACTGCGCCAAGGCGGAGGTCGACCTCACCGCCGGCGATCTCTCGCGATTGCGTTGTCTCGGCTCGACCGGCTCTCCGCTCAGCGCCGACACGCAAGCCTGGTTCAACAACCGCTTCGCGGCGCTCTCGAAGGCCAATGGCAGCAAGGCGCAGGCCGATATCTGGTGGGCCAACATCTCGGGCGGCACCGATTTCGCCGGCGCCTTCATTGGGGGCAATCGCGAACTGCCGCAGACGCCGGGAGCGATGCAGTGCCGTCTGCTGGGTGCTGCCGTGGAAGCCTTCGGCGAACAGGGCTGCGCCGTCATCGGCGAGGTCGGCGAGCTCGTCTGTACCGAGCCGATGCCGTCGATGCCGCTCTATTTCTGGAACGACAAGGGCGATGCGCGTTATCGCACGAGCTATTTCGAGACCTATCCGGATAATTTCGACGGCAGCGGCCGCGGGCCGGTGTGGCGGCACGGCGACTGGCTCAAGGTCGACCCGGACGGCTCCTGCATCATCTATGGCCGCAGCGATGCCACCATCAACCGGCATGGCCTGCGCATGGGCACGAGCGAACTCTATTCCGCGATCGAGGCCTTGCCGGAGGTGCTGGATTCCCTCGTCGTCGATCTCGAATATCTCGGCCGTGACAGCTACATGCCGCTGTTCGTGGTGCTGCGCGAAGGCGTCGCCTTCGACGGCGCGATGCAGGCGAAGATCAACAAGGCGATCGAGGCCGGCCTTTCGCGCCGCTTCCTGCCCAACGAGATTTTTGCGGTCGCCGAGATTCCGCGCACGCTCTCGGGTAAGAAGCAGGAGCTGCCGATCAAAAAGCTGCTGCTCGGCCAGCCCGTCGAGAAGGTCATCAACCGGGAGGCGATGGCCAATCCCGCCTGCCTCGATTGGTATCTCGCCTTCGCGCGCGACTATCTGGCGCGGAGCGCACCTTGAGCGGAGATCGCCCCAATTGCGCCGATGTCGTTTGGACTCCGTTCACCGATCGCCGCTAGAGCAGGATGGATCTTCCGAAAACGAACGCGCGCCATGGCCGACCTCAACGCCGTCCTCACCAGGCTCAACGACCGTCTGCTCCGCCTCGAGGGCGAGCTGTTCGTGCTGCGCTCGCTGGCCCGCGCGACGCTGACGGCGGGCGATGACCACGCCGCGCGAATGCGCAAGCTGGTCGAGGCCGCAAAGGTCGCGCTCGACGACGAGGCCACGCGCCCCCTCGACAAGCCGACGCGCAAATATGTCGATGCGGCGACCGCGCTGGTTGAGGAATTGCTGGTCGAGCCGACCTCGGCACGGCCGTTGTTCACCGTCATCGACGGCGGCCGGCGCGACTGAACGTCAAACTGGCCGGCCGTCGTCCGTCGCGGCGGTATCGCCCGCCTTGAGCCGGCTGAGGCCGGCTTCGATGATCGCGATCTCGTCGTCGATCTGGCCGATCGGCAGGCTGAAGTCGTAGCCGGACCTGCTCTTCAGATCGACCGCAAGCCGCTGTCTGTGCATCATCAGCTCGTCGAGGCCGCGCCGGTTCTTCAGTCGGACATAGACGTCGACGATCTGCTCAATCGCGCTCGGCATGAAATCGGTCCCGGCGAAAAAGCCCGCACGGCGCACCCACGCCGGCGGGACGATCTCGGTGTCGCGGTACGCAATACAAATCCGCGACGGATTCGTCGATACGCCAAGCTGGTTGAGATCATGTTACCGTCAGATGATTCCGTGATGGCCGCGCATGAAAAAGCCGCTGGCGATCACGCCAGCGGCCAAATCCGGGTTCGAAAACGGATACGGGTTGAAATGTCGCCAGCCCCGGTTGGTCCACGTTCTACCGGCAAATCCTGGATCTCTGTGTTAAAAACGAAACACAGGAACAGGCCTATCTCTAATCGACGCCCGACCGTGGCGGCGTGGCACGGCTAGTCTGTGGCGCAGAAATATTTGCGCGGCAGCCTGCGGTAGGCGCTGTAGCGGTAATGCGGCCGGTACACGTAGCCCCGATAGAGTGCCGGCGGCTCCTCGCCGTAATAGGCGCCGTGATAGAAATTGATGACCGGCCCTTCCGCGCAGCGATAGGTGTCCCAGGTCGGGCCGATGAACGGTGCCACCCCAACCTCGGGCGGAACCGCCGGATAGGGTGGTCCGCCGGCGTACGCCGGAGTGGTTGCGACCAGGGCCGCGAGAAGGACAAACCACGCGCTCCGCATGCGTTCGCTCCGAGCCGATGCCATGCGCGCATGGAAGCACCGGACCGGCCGGCGCCGCAATCGCGGAATTCATCGCACCCTCGCCCGGCGCATTGTTGATAACCGGCGCAAACCCGGCGCGGGTGGTGACAGGACGTCCGGACGTGTTATCGGGAGATGACGCAGTTGCGAGACGGATCGGACACCCATGCGCATTACCCTCGTCGGCTCCCGCCATTTCGGCGTGACCACCCTGAACATGCTCCGGGAGCACGGTGTCTCGATCGTGCGGGTCGTGGTGGCCGACGCCGAGGATCGTCTCGCCGCAACCGCCAAGGCGGCAGGCATCGACGTCGTGGTCCAGGCCAATCCCAAGCTGGTGGTCGCCTCCGAGATCGCCCCTGACACCGATCTGATCGTCACCGCGCACAGCCACGCCCGGATCGGCAAGGACGCGCTCGAGGCAGCGAAGCTGGGCGGGATCGGCTATCATCCCTCGCTGCTGCCGCGCCACCGCGGCAAGGCGGCCGTGGAATGGACCATCAAGGAAGGCGATCCGATCGCGGGCGGCACGATCTATCACCTCGCCGACCGCATGGACGCCGGCGCCATCGCCGCCCAGGAGTGGTGCTTCGTCAAGAAGGGCGAGACGGCCCGGGAGCTGTGGGAGCGCGCGCTGGCCCCGCTCGGGCTCAAATTGCTGGCCGACGTGATCGACTATGCCAAGGTCCACAAGGCGCTGCCGTCCAAGACTCAGGACGAGCAGTTCGCGACCTCGGCGCCAAGTCTTTCCTAAAGCCCCTTTCCTAAAGCCCCTTTCCTAAGCCCGTTTCCTGAGTCGCTGTCCCGACGTTTACCCTTAACGTGAAGGGGCATTGATTCTGCTTCGAAAATTGCAGCCGGAAACCCAAATAAACCATTGTTCCCACAGGAACAATTTTCGATTTGGCACCGCACCAAATTTCCGTCACATTTGGCCCGAATAAGGGTCAGCATATCAGACAAATTCAAGGACGGATTTTATGCGTTTTGCTCGCATTGCGGCGTTCTGTGCCGCTTCAGTTATCTCCCTCGCCGCGCCCGCTTTCGCCCAGACTCCCTATGATGGCAACTGGCAGGTCACCATCGTCACCAAGAGCGGTTCCTGCGAGCCGACCGCAAGCTCCTTGCTGACGGTTGCCGACGGCAAGATCACCGCCCCCGGCGCTAACGTTTCCGGCACCATCGGCCGGGAGGGTCTTGTGAAAGTTTCGATCAATGGTGCATATGCCAACGGTCAACTCAGCGGCAACGCCGGATCGGGGAAGTGGAATGGAGCATCTGCAGGCATACCGTGCAGCGGGCGATGGGAAGCATCGCGCCAATAGAAAAATCTTGACCAGCGGTCTGGGCCGGCGGCTGCTGATCGCGGCCGCCGTTATGTTTGCGGCCGGAATTGCCAATTCCGAGAGCAAGGCCCAGTCCGGTCCGTTCGCCCCGCTGGCCGGCAGCTGGAGCGGCTCAGGAACGGTGACCCTGGATGACGGCTCGACCGAGCGGATCCGCTGCCGGGCCAAATACGCTCCGATCGGACCGACTATGGAGTTGTCTCTGACCTGCGCCAGCGACGCCTACAAGTTCAACCTCGGCGCCAACGTCAAGGCTGAAGGCAGCGCCATCGCAGGCAGCTGGTCCGAGGCCAGCCGCAATATCAGCGGCTCCCTTTCAGGTCGCGGCGCCGGCGGAAACTATGAGCTGCTCGCCTCCACCGCCGGCTTCAACGCCAACATCTCGCTGAAGACGTCCGGCAATAAGCAGAACGTCACGATGCGCGCCGACAGCCAGTTCCGCGGCGCCAACATCTCGCTGTCGCGCTAGCCCGATACGAGTAGATTGACAATCGACCCGGCGATCTCGCCGGGTCGATTTTTTATGTGCCCGGCACGAACGCCGTGACCTCGATCTCGACCTTGGCCCGGTCGTCCACGAGGCCGCCGATGTAGAGCAAGGTCGAGGGCGGGAAATTGCGCCCCAGCGTTTCCTTCCAGGCCGCGCCGATGCCGGCCCCGGCTGCCTCATATTCGCTTCGGCTGGTCAGGTACCAGGTCAGGCGGACGATATGCTCGGGGCCGGCGCCGGCCTCGCCCAGCAGCTTGATGATCCGCTTCAGCGCGGTCCCGACCTGCGCTGCCATGTCAGGCGCGTAATTGCCGGTCTCGTCGCTGCCGGTCTGGCCGGCCAGCACCACCCAGCGGCCCGGCCCCTCGACCACGACACCATGGGAAAAGCCGCGCGGTTTTTTCCACTCGGCCGGCTGCAAGATGTCCATAAGCGAAGATCTCCCGATTTTTCTCGTTGTTCGGTGATGCCTTAGCACGCCGCCATGCATCGCTGCACCGGCAGATTTGGCCGTTGCAAACGGCGACGATGTCGCCGATACCGGCCCTCCCTCAGGACCCTCGCCTCCCACACCCGCGCCGATGAACACCACACCGTCCAAAACGATGGCTGCCCTGTGGATGGCGGGCTGGCTGTCGCTGATGCTGGTCATGGCGGTCGCCGGGCGCGAGACCACGCGCGAGCTGAACGTATTTCAGATCATGGAAGTGCGTTCGCTGCTAGGCTTCCTGTTGCTTTCGCCGATCATCTATCGGGCCGGCGGCTTCAAGGTGCTCAGGACATCGCGCCTGCCGCAGCACATCGGGCGCAATTTGGTGCACTATGTTGCGCAGCTCGGCTGGTTCTTCGCGCTGACGCTGATCCCGATCGGCCAAGTGGTGGCTATCGAGTTCACCATGCCAATCTGGACGGCGCTGCTCGCAGCGAGCCTCCTCTCTGAGCGCATGACGTCGTGGAAGATCGCCGCCATCGCGCTTGGCCTTTTCGGTGTGATCGTCATCGTCCGACCCGCCACCGGCGAGATCAATCCCGGTCAGCTCATTGCGCTCGGCGCCGCGATGGGCTTTGGCGTGTCCATGGTGCTGGTCAAATCGCTGACCCGTACCGAAAGTGCGCTATCGATCCTGTTCTGGATGCTGGTGGTGCAATCGGTCGCGGGCTTGATTCCGACGTTGTTCGTCTGGACGTGGCCCTCCGCCTATGTCTGGGCATGGGTCGGCGTGATCGGCGTCTGCGGCACGTTTTCGCACTACTGCCTCGCCAGCGCGATGCGCTATGCGGATGCGACCATCGTTGTTCCCATGGACTTCCTGCGGGTTCCATTGACCGCGACCGCTGGCTGGCTGCTGTATTCGGAGCGGCTTGACACCTGGACGCTGGTCGGCGCCGCGCTGATCCTGTTTGGCAATCTCCTGAATCTAAAGCCGGCTTCGCCGTTTCCCGCCCGCGCGCGCTGAACCTCGCGCCGCCTCGCGCGACAAAACCAAGTGGCCGTGTGATTTGGATCACGCTGGAGAGGGACTCCATCGTGCACATTCTGCCACAAAGCAGCGGGTTGAACGCGACGAACTGCCGTTTTGGTGGCGCCAAGTCTTGGTGGCCAAATCGGGCTCTTCGTGTAAGTTCGTTGCCAATTTGTTGCTGCCTGCCAATTTCGATTCTGTTGGGGATTCCAGATGCGCACTCTCACCCTCCTCGCGTCGCTGATGTGCATGGCACTGTCGGTCAGTGCCGCGAAGGCCGACCGCCGTGTTGCTTTCGTCGTCGGCAACGGCACCTACAAGAACGTCGCACAATTGCCGAACCCGCCGATCGACGCCAAGGCGATGGCGGCAACGCTGCGCAATGTCGGCTTCGAGGTGATCGAAGGTTCGAACCTCTCGCGCGACCAGATGACGGAGAAGCTGCTCGACTTCGGCCGCAAGGCGCAGGGCTCCGATGTCGCAGTGTTCTATTATGCCGGTCACGGCATCGCGGTCGGCGGCTCCAACTATCTTCTGCCTGTCGACGCCGACATCAAATCGGAGATGGACGTCAAGCTCGGTGCCGCCATCAACATCGATCTGACGCTAGAGCAGACCATGGGCGACGCCAAGGTCAAGCTGGTCTTCCTGGACGCCTGCCGCGACAATCCGTTCGCCGCCAAGATCAAGTCGAACTCCGCGACCCGCAGCGTCAACGTACAGAGCGGTCTTGCCGAGATGAAATCCGGCGAAGGCACGCTGATCGCGTTCGCCACCGGCCCGGGCCAGACCGCGCTCGACGGCCAGGAGGGCAACAATAGCCCGTTCACCCGTGCGCTGATCGACAACATCACCAAGCCCGGTGTCGAGATCCAGCAGGCGATGACGTCGGTCCGCGCCCAGGTCAACGAGGAGACCCACAAGGGGCAGCTCCCCTGGGGCCACACCAATTTGATCGGCGCGGTCTATCTCAACCAGGCTCCGACGACGCAGGTCGCCAATGCGGCACCGACGGCTGCTGGCGTCGTGCCCGCGGCAACGGGCGGCAATTCGGATGGTGTCGAGCTCGAATACTGGCGCTCGGTCAAGGAGAGCAACAAGCCCGAAGAGCTCAACGCCTACCTCTCCACCTACCCGAACGGCCAGTTCAAGGCGCTGGCACTGGCGCGGCTCGCCGCGATCAAGAGCGGCCCGTCGACGACGACCCGCAACCTCAACGCCGGCGTCGATCCTGCCACCTTTACCGACGACGCCAGCCAACTCACCGAGGACCAGATCGGCCTCGACAAGGGCCAGCGCCGCGACGTGCAGCGTCGCCTGACCGGACTTGGATTCGACACCAAGGTCACCGGCGCGTTCAGCGAGGACACCCGTACGGTGCTCAAGCGCTGGCAGGCGGCACGCGGCTATCCGTCGACGGGCTATCTCAACAAGCTCCAGCACAAGGCCCTGCTGTCGGAGATCGTGGCCTCCGCGCCGGCCACTGCGAGCGATGAAAGCGCGAAGCCGGCCCGACGTGCCCCGGCCCAGGCGCAGAGCGCACCGGCCCAGCATCGCGGCGGCGGCGGCGGCGACGCTGGCGCAGCCTTCGTCGGCGGTGTGGTCGGCGGCATGATGGGCGGCATGTTCCGCCGCTGAGGCGAGGCCAATCGCAAATACAAAAGCCCGGCTCGCGCCGGGCTTTTTCGTTGCGAGTCCCTCAACCTTTGGCGTCTACTTCCCCGCGGCCTTTCGCAGCGCCTCGTTGATGCGATCCTGCCAGCCGGGCCCGCCGGACTGGAAATGCTCGAGCACGTCCTGGTCTATCCGCAGCGTGACCTGCTCCTTGACCCCCGGCGCCACGTTCTGCTTCGGCGGCGCCGCAGCGACCTTCGCCGTCACCTTCTTGAACGCCGCCTCGGCCTCCGTTCTGGCGTCGCCCAACGTCCGCGGCCGCCTCGGTGGTTGATCCGCCATGTCCTAGATTCCCTCAAACAGAGCCGTCGAAAGATACCGCTCGGAGAAGGACGGCACTATAGCCAGGATGGTCTTTCCCGCAGCTTCCGGCCGCTTGCCGATCTCGAGGGCCGCGGCGATCGCGGCGCCCGAGGAGATGCCGCCCGGAATGCCCTCATGCCGCGCCAGCGCCCGCGAGGTCTCGATCGCCGTCGTCGAGTTGATCTTCAGGATCTCGTCGATCACCGAGCGGTCAAGGATGTCAGGCACGAAGCCCGCACCGATGCCCTGGATCTTGTGCGGCGTGTGCTGGCCGCCCGACAGCACCGGGCTCTCCTCCGGCTCGACCGCGACCACGCGCAGCGAGGGCTTGCGCGGCTTCAGCACCTGGCCGACGCCGGTGATGGTGCCGCCGGTGCCGACGCCGGCGACGAAGAAGTCGATGTTGCCGCCGGTGTCGTTCCAGATTTCCTCCGCGGTGGTGCGGCGGTGCACCTCGGGATTGGCGAGATTCTTGAACTGCTGCGGCATCACCGAATTCGGCGTCGTCTTCAACAGCTCTTCGGCCGTCGCAATCGCGCCCTTCATGCCTTGCGCGGCCGGTGTCAGCACCAGCTCAGCGCCCAGAAAGGCCAGCATCTTGCGTCGTTCGATCGACATCGACTCCGGCATGACCAGCTTGAGCCTGTAGCCGCGCGACGCCGCGACGAAGGCCAGCGCGATGCCGGTATTGCCGGAGGTCGGTTCGATCAGCACGGTATCGGGCTTGACGATGCCGGCCTTCTCCATCGCGATGACCATCGCCGCGCCGATGCGATCCTTCACGCTTGCGGCGGGATTGAAATATTCGAGCTTTGCCAAAATGGTCGCGTTCACGCCGTGCATACCCGGCAACTGGCGCAAGCGCACGATCGGCGTGTCGCCAAAAGCATCGACGATCGAGTCATAGATCCGGCCGCGGCCGGGTTGGTGCGCTGCACCCGTGGTGGACGATGCGTCCATGATGAACTCCCTGTGGCGATGATTGTGCTTCTGTTGCAGCTGTTGCGCAGTTAGAGACAGCCTGCGGCGACACGCAAGCGACATTGCGGCACATGTTAAATACGCTGCATCGCAAAATCACGTGAGCTGTAATTATCAGAAAACCAACGCATTTGTGTTGCGACCTCGTCAACTGATTCTGCTTATGTTAGACTTAGGTCTCAAAGCTGGGAGGTCACCACGATGTCAGCAGTCGCTGAAATGTTGTCGACCGTCGCACCGAACCGCGCTCCGCGGTGCAGTGAGTTGCCCACCTGTCCCGTCTGCGCCGACTCCATGGTCGCCGCCGAAGGTTCTGCGTATGTGTCGGAACACCTGATCAGCTATCTCTGGACCTGCGACAATTGCGGCTACGGCTTCGTGACCAAGCACGCCGTCAAGCAGCGGATCGTCTGCAACTGACGTTTCCTCTTCATCCAACCTTGCGGAATTGACCTAGCGCGGGGCGATGTCGCCCCTCGCCCAGTCCTCGCGCGTACGCCGATAGAACTCCTCGAACGTTCCCTGTGCGACCGCGTCCCTGATGCCCTGCATCAGGGACTGGTAGTAAGCGATATTGATCTCGGACAGCAGCATCGCACCCAGCGTCTCGCCCGCCTTGACGAGATGATGCAGATAGGCGCGCGCGTAGCTACGCGCCGACGGCCAGGAGCTCTCTTCGTCGAGCGGACGGGGATCGTCGGCGTGGCGCGCGTTGCGCAAATTAACCTGGCCGAAGCGTGTAAAGGCAACGCCGTGCCGGCCATTGCGCGTCGGCATCACGCAGTCGAACATGTCGATGCCGCGCTTGACCGCCTCGAGGATGTCGTCGGGTGTGCCGACGCCCATCAGATAGCGCGGCCGCTCTTTCGGCAGCAGCGGCGCTGTCTCGTCGATCATCGCGAGCATCACGGCCTGCGGCTCACCGACGGCGAGGCCGCCAATCGCATAGCCATGGAATCCGATCTCGATGAGGCCTTGCGCGCTGGCATGGCGAAGCTGGGGGATGTCGCCGCCCTGCACGATGCCGAACAGCATGTAACCGTCGGGCGCGCTCTCGAAGGCGCGCTTGCTTCGCTCGGCCCAGCGCAGCGACAATTGCATCGCGCGATCGATGTCGGCGCGCTCGGCCGGCAGTCGCACGCATTCGTCCATCTGCATGGCGATGTCGGAGCCGAGCAAACGCTGCACCTCGATCGAGCGCTCCGGCGACAGCTCGACCTTGGCGCCGTCGATATGCGAACGGAACGTCACGGCCTGCTCGCTGACTTTGCGCAGATCCGCCAGCGACATCACCTGGAAGCCGCCGGAATCCGTCAGCATCGGCCCGTTCCAGCCGGTGAATGTCTGCAGGCCGCCAAGTGCCGCGATCCGCTCGGCGCCGGGACGCAGCATCAGATGATAGGTGTTGCCGAGCACGATGTCGGCACCGGCCTCGCGCACCTCGCGCCAGTGCATGCCCTTCATCGCGCCGGCGGTACCGACCGGCATGAAGGCGGGCGTGCGCACCACGCCGTGCGGCGTGGTCAGGCGCCCGGTGCGCGCGGCGCCATCGGTGGCGAGCAGTTCGAAATGATTGGGCAGGCCGGTGTCAGGACGATTCATGACGGTGCTTATTGCGTGTCGGAGCAGGCCGATCAACCCGCTCAGGCGATGCTTCGGCCGGCTTATGCATCAGACTGGGACAACGGCCACCAACATCTGGGACACGGAATTGTGCGCGTCGGCGCTTGTTAAACAAAACGACACAGTGTAGTTTTACCTCGGGGGTTGGACGAGATGCCGCGGCGATGTTGCCGGCGGCGGTAGACACGTGATCGCCAGCCACCGACAATGCCCTTCCCATCAAGTTCGACTGAGCCGTCCTCCCGTTCGCATGGCTGGACAAGGCAGACCGGCGCTCGCCTGTTCGGGTTCCTGGTCCTGACGTGCAGCCTGGCGCTCGGCGCCTGCACCTCCCTGCCCCGCACGCCCTATACGGCCACCGAAGCCAGCACGTCGCGCGTGCTCGATATCGACGGCCTCCGGCGCTACGCCGACGAACCCATCACGAAATTCAGCTTCGAGAAGGACACCAGCACCGCGACCAAGTCCTACCTGGCGCTGTCAGGCGGCGGCGCGGATGGCGCCTATGGTGTCGGCGTGCTGAACGGCTGGACCGCGGCCAGAACGCGTCCCAGCTTCTCGGTCGTCTCGGGCGTGAGCACCGGCGGCCTGATCGCACCTTTCGCGTTTCTCGGCTCGCGATATGACGACACGCTGAAGGAGGTCTACACCAGCGGCGTCGCCGAGAGCCTGTTGAGTGATCCCAGCATCATGCGCGTGCTGTTCGGATCCGGCCTGTTCGGCAACACGCGGCTGCGCGAACTCGTCGCCCGCTATGTCGGGCCGGAGATCATGGCGCAGGTCGCCCGTGAAAACGCCAAGGGCCGAAGGCTGCTGGTGGTGACGACAGATCTCGACACCCAGCGCACGGCAATCTGGGACATGGGCAGGATCGCCGCGGTCGGCACGCCCGAGGCGCTCAAGCTGTTTCGCGACGTGATGGCGGCCTCGGCCAGCATCCCGCTGGTGTTTCCGCCGATCATGATCGACGCCGAAGGCGAGGGCCGCAGGTTTCAGGAGATGCATGTCGACGGCGGCGTGACGGCCCCGGTGCTGACGCTGCCGGAAGCCCTGCTTTTCCAGGGCAGTCGCCTGCCCGGCCCCGCGAAGCTGGACATCTACATCCTCATCAACAAGAAGATCGAACGCAATTTCGAGCTCGTCTCCAACAGCACCATCGACGTCGCCTCACGCAGCCTGTCGTCGATCACCCAGTCGCAGACCCGCTCAATCATCTTCTCGACCTATGATTTTGCCAGGCGCAACCGCCTGGGCTTCCATCTCTCCTACATCGCGCGCGACTATCCGGCCGCCCCCTCGGAAGGATTCGACACCGCCTATATGCGGGCGCTGTATCAGTACGGATACGAGAAGGCGGCGTCAGGCCAAGCCTGGACGTCAACGCTTCCGTGACACGCTCGCTGAGGAACGGGGCCGCGCCGAGACGGTTGACGATGGGGCCCATTCGGCCAGATTAGCCATGACGCACCCGCTGCTGCGCGTTATAGAGCAATCACTGATGTCACGACCGCGCAGGAATCATTGGGCATGGGATTGACTGCGACCAGGACAAGACCGGCAGCTCAGCGACGCGAGGTGCCGAAATCGCGCGGCGGCCGGCCGACGAAAAGCGCCGCGATCGAACGCGATCAGCGGCTGATCGAGGTCGCCACCCGCCTGTTCCTGGACCGCGGCTTTGATGCCACTTCGCTTGATGCGGTCGCGGAAGCCGCGCGCGTGAGCAAGCCTACCGTCTACGCCCGTTACGGCGACAAACGTGGATTGTTCGCCGCCGTGCTGCGGCGCGAGATCGCGCGATGGCTCGCTCCGTTATCCGCGGCGGCCGAGACCCAGCTCGGCAGCGCCTCAGACATCTCGGTCGAGCAACGGCTGGTCGAGATCGGGCGGGAGATGCTGACATTCACCTGCGGTCCCGATGCCGTCGCCTTCAGCCGCATGATGACGTCGCAGGCCATCAACTTCCCCGACATCGCCAAGCTCGGCAAGGAGGAAGGCTGGCTCAAGGCCGTCGCCACCACGGCACGCTTCTTCGACCATCTGGTGGCGCAACGCGCGCTCGACATCGAAGACACCACGATCGCAGCCGAGGTGTTTCTCGACGTCGTCGTGGGGCACACCCACCGCATGGCGACGTTCGGAACGACGCTCGAGCTGAAAGACGCCGAAAAGCGCATGCGGGTTGCCATCAAGCTGTTCCTGGCCGGTGCGCTTGGCCCTCCGGACCGCCTTCAGGACGCCGTCAAGACCGCGCGGCGGCGGCGCCCATCCCGCTGACAATTCCGTGAGGCTGCGATCTTCCCACGGGATTCCGCGCCCGCGCCGTTGACCAAAACAAAACGATACGGTATGGTTTAATTATAGGGCGATGCGGATCGCTTTTTCACCAGCCCCAAAGAGGTCCGCACCGCCTCGATCGCCGCGGCGGAAATAGCCCGTCACGACGCTCAGCGGCCGACCGATGCCCAAGGTCGGCCGCAAATTCTTTACTATCATCCGGCACACTCGCTGGCCGAGGGTTTCGAGCATGACGACAGCCAAACGACGGATCTCGGGATTGCTCGCGATCGCCGTGTCCGCACTCCTCCTCCCGGCGCCGGCGCGTGCGATCGTGAGCGGGGGCACGCCGACCGCCCTTCATAGCGACACAGATGGTGACACTGAGGTCGACCGCCAAGCGGTCAGTCGCGAGATCGAGCGATTCCGCAGCTCGTCGATCTCGATCAACCAGGCCATGGCGATTGCGGAAGCCCGCCACGCCGGTGCCACCACGGCGGATGTGAGTTTCGACGGAGCCTCCGGCGTGCCGGTCTACCGGGTGAAGACCCTGCACAACGACCGGATCTGGCGCCACACCATCAATGCCGCGACCGGCGAGCTCGTCGGCGGCGAAGCCGCCCTGCCCCTCGCCGAGCTCGACCTCGACGACCGCAGCAACCTCGCAGCGCTCGGTGCCATCAAGCACCGTCTGGCGGATGCCGTGGACGTCGCCGAACGCGCGGCCTCCGGCAAGGCGATCAGCGGCGGACTGGTGCGCGAACGCGGCCGGCTGAATTTCGCGATCGTCGTCATCAGTGGCGACAACCTCAAGGAGGTCATCCTCGAACCGCCGGGCGCCCGGACCAAATAGCGGCAGCGCCAATTCCGCCGAAAAGCCATTGACGGGCGCGAAACTCTCCCGCATAAGCTCCCGCCATGTTCGCGACCACCAAACGCACGACTAAAACCACCACGGCCTTCGGGGCCCGGGGAGGCGTGCGCGTGTAGTCGTCGACTAGAACGCAATCCACTCTACCGAA